>CANMXH010000029.1 GCA_947501315.1 Caulobacteraceae bacterium
GCGCCAGACCCACCAGACCGGCGACGGCATTGACCCCCATGATCACCGCACCGGACACCAGAAAGCGCCGGTCCCCGAGGGAACCCGGACCCCGATCCCTTCGACCCAGCAGCCGGAGTGCGGCCCCCATCAGGCCGAAGACCGCGCCTGACGCTCCGACCAGCGAATCGTAACTGTCAGGATGGATCAGGCCGTAACCGGCCGTGGCGACCACGCCGCACACTATATAGAAAAGAAGAAAGCCCACGACGCCCTTCGGACCACACATGAGTCTGGCGACCGGCGGCCCGAAAGCCAGGGCCGCCACGGCGTTCATTCCCATATGGGCCCAGCCCCCATGCACGAACATCGAGGTCAGCAGCCCCGGCCACCACTGCCCTGTCCAGAGCGACGACGGCCGGAACGCCAGGGACAGGCCCGCGTCAGGCAGCCCTTCCTGGATCAGGTAAAGGACCGGCATTGACCCGGCGAGCAGCACGGCAACTGCGGGCGCGTTCAGAATTCGTTCGGTGGGCGGGTGGGTCAGGTCGGTCTCCGTCGCAGGGCGCGTTCGCCCGGTCTGGCGGCAAACGTCTTCATGGCAAGTGCTTCTTAACAACCATGACCCAGATTGGCACGCAGGGTCCTTGACGGCCTGTAAACCATGTTTGCGCGAAGTTGCCCGCCATGATTGTCCGGACCAAGGCCCTCGGTGCCCTCCTCGCCATCGTTATCGGAACGCTGGCACTGCCGGCCGTGACCGCGGCGCAGTCGGCGGGATCATCCGGTATGGGGGCCTATACGGCCGGCTATGGCGGCGCGCGCTATTCCACAGCCCGCCCCCAGACCGGTTCGACACGGGAAGCCAACGGCAACCGGCTGATTGTTGACGGCATCATCCGGGCCGGTGCCGGCACCTGGTCCAGCGTCAGCGGCGGGGTCTCCTCCAGCTATTCCGGGGCGGGCAGGGCAGGTGGAACGGCCATCGGTGGCTCGACCGCCATCGGCAACAGCCTGAACGTCGTCGTCCAGGGCAATCACAACACGGTCATCGTCAACTCGACCCAGACCAATAACGGCGCCGTCACCGCCGGAACCAGCCTGAACGGCACGCTGAGGCTTCCATGATCGCTGGCTCTGTTTCACGGCGTCTTAGAACGGCCGGCGTCGCCTGTGCGACGGCCGCGCTGCTGAGCGGCTGCATCTCGGCCTCGGCCAGCCCCCAGGGGCTCTACGCCACGCCCATCGGCAATGCGCCGGTCACGGCCAATCCGACCCCCTACTCGGCGGCCCTCTACTGCATGGCCGACTACGCCCGGCGCTACAACCTGCCCTCACCCCGTATCGCTGTCGGCCGGATTGCGGACTACACCGGCACGGTCTCGGCCGACGGCGGCCGTCAGGTCACCGGCGGGGCCTCCCTGATGGCCATGACTGCCCTGGCCAAGGCCGGGGCGCGCATGATCGAACGCTATGACACCTCCGTCTCCGAGATGGAGCTGCGCTACGCCAACAACCGCCTGATCGGAGATGATGGCCCCGGCGGTGCTGAGGATGTTCAGTATCGCCGCATCCTCGCGGGTTCGGTGCCCGGCACGGACTTCTACATCATCGGCGGCATCACCGAGGTAAACTACAATATCCGCTCGGGTGGCTTCGACATGGCGGCAGGCCAGGTCAACAGCGACGCGCCCCTGTCGACGGCCTTCGCGGGCAAGGCCTATGTCATGAACATCGGCATCGACCTCAGGCTGATCCAGACCACCACGCTCGAAGTGGTTGATGTCGTCTCCTATCAGAAACAGATCATCGGCCGGGAAATCTCCGCCGGCGTCTTTGACTTCCTTGATGGCAATGTCTTCGACATTTCGGCCGGAGACGGCGGGCTTGAGCCGGTCCAGCTGGCCGTACGCGCCCTGATCGAACGCGCGACCGTCGAGTTCATGGCCAATCTCTATGGCGCGCCGGGGCCGGAGGTCTGCCTCAACGCCGGTCCCGACCCACTCGGCGGCACAGTTGGCCCAACCGGCGGCTTCTATGCCGCCTACCCCAACACGGACACGAACAATGGCGAAACCCGCGCGGACCCGTCTCGCTGGCACGATCGCCGCGACGATGCTGTGCGCCGCAGCCGCTACTGAGGCCGCAGCCCGGAACCCACCTCAGGACGGCACGATCGTCCTGAACCAGCAACTGCAACTGGGCGACGTTTTCGCCGGCCAGACGCTGAACGTCGTCGATTCCGGGGATCAGGTGACGGTCCAGAGCTCGGCCCGGGGCAACAGCGCCTCGGGCGCGGTCTACAACGGCTCGATCACGGTCCAGTCCGACCAGACCATGCAGGGCGACGCCGTCGCGACAACCGACATGAACCTCGGCGGCGACACCCGGGGTGTAGTCAACGCCACCACCCAGGCCGGCGGCAACTATCTGGCGGTCAGCGCCCGGGACGCCAGCCTGACGCTGGACGCAGCCCAGACCACCGACAACGGCCTGATCAGCGCCACCACGGAAGTCGGCGACAGCGCCGCCCGTCTGCACGCCGGTGCCGCCGTCGGGGCCTCGGCCATCTCCAACACCGTGGCCGTCTACGGCCAGACCTCGCTCGTCAGCGGCACGATCGACCAGTCCTCATCGGCCATCGTCCGATCGTTCGGCCGGATCGAGAGCCAGTACATCCCCGCCGAGGCCAGTGTGACCAGCCAGGTCATCGTCAACGCCATCGCGGTCAACAGCGACAATACCTCGGGCCAGGACCTCAGCATCGCCCAGCGCTCGTTCGGCAGCTTCATCGAATCCGAGGCCAGCGCCAATGCCGGCAATGCCTGGGACCTGGCAGCCCGCGCCCGCGCCACCGCCAACCAGGCCGTGCTCTACAATGAAGGCGGCGCGGTCGTGACCGGTTCGGACCAGCGGAACTCCAGTTTCGTCCGGGCCTCGGCCCTGACCACCGCCTATGACTATGGCCGGGCCGAGGCCTATGCGCGCGGTGCGGCCAATGATCTCACGGTCGGCAACAACGACATCTACGTCGAGATTGACAACACCCAGTTCAACACGGGCGGCGTCGATGTGGTCGCCACCTTCTCCGGCACGAACGGCTACGACGTCTCGGTCGGGGCCGATGCCGCGGGAAACAGCGTCACCGGCTATGCCTGTTCCGAATGCGACGGCCGTCTGGAAGCCGCCAACACCCAGACCAACACCGGCGATGTCTCTGCGATCGCCAACACCACCGTCGCAGGTTCGAACCGTTCGGTGATCACCGGGGCCAATGCGGTCGGGAACTCCGCCAGCTTTTACGTCTCGCGACCCGGAAATTAACTTTCAGTAACTTGAGCCTTTCCGCCCGATCGCTCACCAGTTGCGCCGGGCGTCGGCGATAGCAGTATTGCGGTCCTTCCTTTTGTCCTGCGCGGCTCCGCAAACGGGAGTTCCCGCGCCTTTCGGAAAGAGATCGAGAATGCGTTCTGCCCGCCTGTTCCTGCTCGCCGCGGCGTCCGTCGCCGTCCTGACCGCCGCCGCCCCCGCGCTCGCACAGGTCCAGCCGTCCGATCCGTGGGCGCAGGCGACCAGCGACATCCCGGCCGATACCAATGTCCGCTTCGGCGTCCTGCCCAATGGCATGCAGTATGCGGTCATGCGCAATGCGACCCCTCCCGGGCAGGCGTCCCTGCGCCTGCGCATCGATGCCGGCTCGCTGATGGAGAATGAGGACCAGCTGGGGCTGGCCCACTTCATGGAGCATATGGCCTTCAACGGGACGACCAACATCCCGGAGAATGAGCTGCTGCGCATCCTCGAGCGTCTGGGTCTGGCCTTCGGGGCCGACACCAATGCCGCGACCGGCTTTGACCAGACCTTCTACCAGCTGGAACTGCCGCGCACGAATGACGAAACGGTCGATGCGGCCCTGCGCATCATGCGCGAACAGGTCTCCGAGGCGCTGATGGACCCCGCCGCCCTGGACGCGGAACGCGGCGTCATCGAGGGCGAGGAGCGCACCCGAAACACGCCGGGGCTGCGCTCCGCCAAGGCCCAGCTGGCCCTGCTGGCTCCCGGCCAGCGCCTGTCCAACCGCTTCCCGATCGGCGATCTCAACATCATTCGCACCGCCCCACGCGAGCGGTTCGTCGAATTCTACCACGCCTATTACCGCCCGAACCGGGCCACCTTCATCGCCGTCGGCGACTTTGACGTCGATGTGATGGAGTCCAAGATCCGCGCCGCCTTCGAAAGCTGGGTGCCCAAGGGTCCGGAAGGGGCCGAGCCGGACCTCGGCACCGTCCAGCCGCGCGGCCCCCAGACCAGCATTCTGGTCGAACCCGGCGTCCAGTCCTCCATCCAGCTGAACTGGGTCCGTGCGCCCGATCTGGACCCGGACACGATCGCCGAGCGCCGCTCGAACCGGATACGCAACCTGGGTCTGGCGGTTCTGAACCGCCGGCTCGGCGAGATTTCACGTCAGGAGAACGCCCCCTTCATCGGTGCCGGCGCGGACAGCTCGACCGTGGTCGACAGCCTGGAAATCGGTGGCATCAACGCCAGCTTCAATCCGGGCGGCTGGCAGCGCGCGCTTGAGACGATCGAGCAGGAACAGCGCCGTCTGGTGCAGTTCGGTGTTTCGGAGACTGAGCTGCAACGCGAGATAACAGATACGCGCACGGCGCTTGAGAACGCCGCCAATGCGGCCGCAACCCGCACCACGCCGGGTCTGGTGAACGGCCTGCTGAACGCCGCCAACAATGAGTCCGTTTTCACGACCCCGGCGACCAACCTCGCCCTGTTCAACCAGGCGGTCGAGGGTCTGACGGCGGCTCAGGTGAACAGCGTCCTGCCACCCGTCTTCGAGGGCCAGGGCCCTGTGATTCTGGTTATCACCCCGGTCGAGATCGAAGGCGGCGCGGATGCCGTCACTGCCGCACTCCAGGGCTCGCGACAGGTGCCCGTCGCGGCCCCGGCCGCTCAGGCGCAGCTTGACTGGCCCTACGCCAACTTCGGCACCGCGACCGCACCGACGAGCCGGTCCGAGCTGGCCGCTGTCGGGGCCACGGTGGTGACCTTCCCGAACGGCGTCCGCCTGACGGTCAAGCCGACCACCTTCCGCGATGAGCAGATCCTGGTCAGCGTCCGGACCGGCCTCGGCGAACTGTCCCTGCCGACGGACCGCTCGACGCCCCTGGCTTTCGGCGGCTTCGTGTTCCAGGCCGGTGGCCTCGGCAAGCTGACGGCGGATGAGCTCAACCGCGTCCTCAGCGGCCGCATCTACAGCGTCGGCTTCGGCGCCGACGGCGATGCCTGGCAGCTGTCGGGCGCAACCCGGCCGCAGGACCTGAACCTGCAGATGCAGGTACTGGCCGCCTATCTCACCGACCCCGGCCTGCGCCCTGCGCCGTTCCAGCAGATCCAGGCCCTGTTCCCGCAGATCATCGCCCAGCAGATGGCCACGCCGGGCGGTGCCTTCGCCATGCAGTCCGGCGAGCTGCTCGCCAGCGGCGACAAGCGCGAAGCGCTGCCGACGGCTGCGGAAGTCGCTTCCTGGACGATCGACGAGCTGCGCAGCGGCGTGACCGCCGGTCTGGCCTCCGGTCCGATCGACGTCACCATGGTCGGCGATGTCACGGTTGACGACGCGATCGCGGCCGTCGCCGGGACCTTCGGGGCCCTGCCCGCCCGTGCGCCCGCGGCCCAGCCGGCACCGGGGGCCAGCGTGCGGCGCTTCCCGGCCGGCACGCCCGAGCCGGTCGTCCTCAAACATACCGGTCCGGGTGAGCAGGGCCTGGCTTATATCGCCTGGCCGACCACCGACTCGGTCATCGATCGGACCGAGGCCCGGACGATCCAGATCCTTGGCGAGGTCATGAGCCTGCGCGCCACGGAAGAGATCCGTGAACGGCTGGCCATCGCCTATTCTCCGGGCGTTGGTGCCAGCACGTCCGATACCTTCACCGGCTACGGCTCGATCTTCGTCCAGGCCCTGACCCGCCCGGAATCGTTCACGGCCTTCTATGACGCCGTGAACGCCATTGTGGCCTCCCTCCGGGATACGCCGATCACCGAGGACGAGCTCAACCGCGCCCGACTGCCCGAGGTCGAGCGGCTCAAGCGCAGCCAGGCCGGTAACGAGTACTGGCTGGGCCAGCTGTCCGGCGTGGCTGCCAATCCGGCCGACGTCGACCAGATCCTGACCCACGTCTCCGATCTGGAGGCCATCACCGTGGCCGACATCCAGCGGGCGGCCCGTCAGTATCTGCGGGCCGAGACGGCCTGGCGCGGCGTGTCGGTCTCCGACAATCCCGCCGCCCCGGCCGCCGCCCAGTAAGCAAAAAAAATGGCCCCGGTCCTTGCGGATCGGGGCCAGTTTGCTTCTCAGGATCGTCGACAGAGCCGACCGTTCCACTCTGGACCGCCCCGGCTGACGCGCGGCTGAACGCCGGGGTTTGGGCCCGCGTCAGAAAACCCGGCCGCCGACCCCGCCATCCAGGGTCAGGGTCGCACCCTGCACGGCATAGCCGGCCTGCTCGACCACTTCCTCGCGGTACTCCGTGTAGGTCTCCTCGCGGACCCAGGTCAGGATTTTCACGCCGGCACCGTAACGGCGCAGCAGCGAGCGTTCGTTGCACTCGCGTTCGGCGCGCTGCGGCTTGCACTCGACGGCACCGCCGCGACCATGCCACAGGGCCTCGCCCTTGCGGCAGTCCATGGTCTCGCCGTGGCCGAAATCGATGTCGCCCGCGTACTCGGACCAGCTGATCTGGAGCCAGGTGCCGGCCAGGCAGCGGTACAGTTCGCCCTCATAATCGCCGTCCACCTCACGGTCAGGTCGCACCTGGGACGCTGGATGCGGCACATTGCGGTCGTCGATGCAGAAGGCACGGATCACGACCCGCTTCTCCTGACGCCGCCGCGCCTCATAGGGCACGCGGATGACCTGACGCACCCGATCGCCCTCGACCATCAGGCCGTTGATTGTGGTCGGATAGGGCTGGTCGACCGTCACATAGGCGGCACCGCCGCCACCGACATAGACATTGCCTCCGGCCCGGGCGTTCAGCCCTGCCCTCGCGCCGGCGTTGGCGTTGGCGTTCACATTGACATTGACGTTCAGATTGCCGCTGCCGCCGCAACACGGAGGCGGAGGCGGACTTTCGCAGCAGGGCGGCGGCGGCGGCGGCGGGGGTGGCGGCGGTGGCGGCGGTTCGCAGCAGGGCGGCGGCGGCGGTGGGCAAACCGGGCCGCACTGGGCGGCCGCCTTGTCAGCAACCAGCGTCAGGGCGAGGAACCCCGCCAGCGCCGGCAGCCATGTCATGATCCGCACCCGCATGGGCCGACCTCCCGTCAAAGTCCATGCGAACAGCGTCAGGCGCAGTTCGCTTCAGCGCTCATCTGAACCGCAAAAGCATTTCGTTTCCGTTGCCTTGGGCCCGACCGGGTCACTGCCACCGGTCCGGGCCTTGCGTCGGCCCGCCCGGAGGCCAGACCATTGTTTCATCCCGACACACAGTTCCTGATCGACCATTGGACCGCCCTGTCCCGTCAGGGCAGTGCGCGCGCAGGGATTCCGGATCGCGCCGCGCTGGAGCCGCACTTGCTGGGCACGCGTCTGCCGCGCGCCTTCATTGCCGGCCGGCGCGGAGAGGAGGCCGTCATCCGCCTTGCCGGCTCATGGATTGAGGATTTCCACGCTGAACCCCTGAAGGACCGCCCCCTGCTGTCCGTCTGGCGCACCGCCTCAAGGCCGCTGGTAGCCGCAGCCATGACCCAGACGGTCCGCGAGGCCCGCCCGGTTGTGATCGCCGCCCTGGCCGGTTTTCTTTCGGCGCAGATCGAGATTGCACTGGTCCCGTTGCGCGGTCCGTCGGGTGCCGTAGACCGTATTCTGGGCCTCTATGCGCCCACGGCCACCTTCAGCCTCACGTCCGACGAGCCCCGCCTGCTCACCGCCCGCGTCTCCATCGGTGTGGGCGAAGCGTCCCGCCCCGCCCTCGCGCTCGCCGCCGTAGGAGGCCGCCGGATCGCCTGAACCCTGCGGTTCAGCCCTTGAGATCCCGCGCATAGCGCCGCCAATTCTGCACATAGTGGGCGGCGGAGGCCTTGAGCGCCTCGATCTGGCCCGGCTCGAGTTCACGCACCACCTTGCCCGGCTGGCCCATGACGAGGGAGCCGTCGGGAATCACCTTTCCCTCAGTGATCAAGGTGTTGGCCCCGATCAGACAGTTCTTTCCGATCTTCGCCCGGCCCAGCACCACCGCGCCGATACCGATCAGGGTGTTGTCGCCGATCTCGCAGCTGTGGAGCATGACCATATGGCCGACAGTGACGCCGTCGCCGATCGTCAGGGGCTCACCGGGGTCGGAATGCAACACGCTGCCGTCCTGGATATTGGTGTCCCGCCCGATGGTGATGGGGTCGTTGTCACCCCGCACCACCGCCCCGAACCAGACACTGGCGCCGGGTTTGAGAATCACGTCTCCTATCAGCGTTGCATTTGGTGCCAGCCAGTATTCGCCCTCGGGCGGAAGCTGCGGTTTCTTGTCTCCCAGACTGTAAACATTCATCAGAATACCGCCATTTCTCAAAAAATCGAGGGCTTTAAGCTCTCGTAAACCACGTTAGGCTTATAGTGTAGACGCGATTCGGGGCCCTCGTTTCAGCCTCGGCTCAGTAGCCGGATCAAGCCCGGTCCGGTCAGACCTTGGGGATTGTGCGTGGTGCGCTCGGTTCGGCGGATGTTTCCGCTGGAAGTGGATCCTGTTTCCGACCCGGGCGGATGCGTTGCGTCCCCTTCTTTCCTCCCCACCCTCGTCCGAGGCGATGCTTTTCCGGCATCGCCTTTTTTCATGCCCTGCGTCGGCGCGTTTTCCGCGTCGTCGCCTTACATGCCCTGGAGGCTTCCATGACCAAGCGTGCGGCCATCAAGCGTCAGACCCGCGAGACATCCCGTGAACACGGTGTGCTCGATACCCGTCAGTTCATGGAGGATTCCAAGGTACGCCGTCTTCCGACCCACGCCGGCTGGTCGCCCTATCCGTCGAACGACGACCGCGACCAGGCCTACCTCAAGACGCTGAAGCCCAAGTCGGAGGGCCAGGCCGAGATGATGGCGGCCATTGATCATCACAATCTGGTCCTGGCCCTCGGGCCGGCAGGCACCGGAAAGACCTATCTCGCTGTGGCCAAGGCGGTTGAGGCCCTGGAGGCAGGCAAGATTGGCCGCATCGTCCTGTCACGCCCGGCGGTCGAGGCCGGCGAATCGATCGGCTTTCTGCCCGGCGACATGGAGGACAAGCTGGCTCCCTACCTGCGGCCCCTCTACGATGCCCTTTCCGACCGGCTGGGCATGAAACGGGTCAAGGCGCTGATGGCCGAGGGGCTGATCGAGATCGCCCCCATCGGCTACATGCGCGGCCGCACCCTGAACAATGCCTTCATCGTCGTCGATGAGGCCCAGAACTGTACCTATGTGCAGCTCAAGATGCTGCTGACCCGGCTGGGCTGGCACTCGACCATGGTCGTCACCGGCGACCCGCAGCAGTCCGACCTGCTGCCGGGCATCTCAGGGCTGAGCGACATCGCCGAGCGACTGGCACCGGTGCCGAACATTGCTGTGGTCAAGCTGGCCGAGGGCGACATCGTCCGCCACCCGCTGGTCGCATCCATGATCGGCGTCCTCTGACGCCAGCCGCTGTTCAACCGATCAGGCCGTCGCCGGAGCTCCGGCGACGGCCTTTTCGCAGGCTGTGGGCAGACCTTCCATGACCTGACACGATTGTCCCTTCGCGCACGGCGCGCAGGCTGCTAACCGAAACGCCTTCACTTTTCAGCGACCCGAATGAAAATCCCCCGCATCGCCTACGCCGCCTACGGCTTCGCCCTGATCGTTATTCTGCTCGACCAGCTGACCAAGGCCTGGATCATGAGCGGGCTGGACCTGCGCGAAATTGGGCACATCCAGGTTCTGCCCCCCCTCTTCAACCTGACCTGGGTCGAGAACCGCGGCGTCAGCTTCGGCCTGTTCGGCGACGGCTCGGCGCGTTGGATGCTCAGCGCCTTCTCGATCGTGGTCGCCGGCGTACTTGGCTGGTGGGCGCTGAAGGCCGACCGTCGCCTGCTGATCTCCGCCATCGGCCTGATCATGGGCGGCGCGCTCGGCAATGTGATCGACCGCATTCGCTTCGGCTATGTCGTCGATTTTCTCGATGTATCCGGGCCTCATGTCTTCCTCGGGTCGATGAAGATCAATTTCCCATGGATCTTCAACATCGCGGACAGTGCGATCTGCATCGGCGTCGTCCTGTTGATCCTTGACAGTGTGCGCGCGGAGCAGGAGGCCAAGGTTGGCCTCGCCGCCGAAAAGTCGTAATCAGCCGCTTCCAGTAGGGTTTGTGCGCGCGCCCGTTCCTGCGCCCCGCTCCGAGACATCAACCATGCGTCTTCATTCCGTTGCCGTTCTGACCCTGACCGCGTCGCTCCTGGCCCTGGGCGCCTGCTCCAGTGTGCGCACGGGCGTCGGCCTGAACAGGATCACACCGGACGAGTTTCTGACCGTTTCGACCGCCCCCCTCACCGTTCCGCCGGAATACGGACTGCGTCCGCCGGCACCCGGTCAGCCGCGTCCGCAGGAGCTCGCGCCGGAATCCGCCGCCCGCCAGATCCTTCTGGGCCAGCGTCAGGCTGTGACCCGGTCGGAAGGCGAGCAGCAACTGGTGACCCTCGCCGGCGGCGATCGCGCCGATCCCCTCGCCCGCTATGTCGTGGACGATGAATTCGGCGACCTGGCCCACAAGGAAGAAGGCTGGGCCAACCGCATCATGTTCTGGCGTCGGGACGAGGCAGCGACCCAGACCCCGACCACACTTCAGACCTCTGAAGGTGCCGTCAGCGTCGACGCGGCGAGCGAATACGCCCGCTTACAGGCCCTGACGGGAGGCCGTGCCGGCATCTCCATCTCGGCGCGCCGCGATACAGGCTTCAAACTCCCCGGCCTGTAAGTCACGGGGACATCCCCACGAGGGCCCGGCTGCGAAAGCAGCCGGGCCTTTTTGATGCGGGATCACGCCTTGGCGGCACCCGCCCTCAGCCCTCGCTCGGCCAGGGCGACAATCGCGACCCCGCCCATGGTCACGGCGGCGCCGACCAGAATCTGCGGCGTCAGCACATCACCCATGAGGCCCCACCCGATCAGGATGGAGACCACCGGCGTGGCCAGCAGATAGGGTGTGACCCGACCCGCCTCGCGCTTTTGTACCAGCCAGAACAACAGGGTTGTCGCCAGCACCGAGGACACCAGCCCAGCCCAGAGCACACAGGCCCAGACAAGGGCATCGGCCTTCTGCACAGCTTCCCACTGCCCCTGCTCGAACAGGGCTGAGGCGAAGGCGAGAGACGGCAGGGCGACCAGCGACAACAGGCCCTGCATCTTCAACGGGGGTATCGAGGTCGTCCGCCTTGCCACGACGGTGGTCAGGGCCCAGGCGCAGGCTGCACCGATGCCGGCCAGAATACCCTTCCAGTCCTCGATGGCATGGGGGTCCAGCGTCATCCAGGCGACCCCGAGGAAGGCCACGACCATGCCGGCCAGCGCGAACCGCGACAACCGCTCGCCCAGCATCAGGAAGGCGAACAGGGCCGTAAACGGAATCCAGAGCTGGGCCGCCACCGAGACCGGGCTGACGTCATGCGCCAGCCAGAAGGCCAGATAGATGAGGCCATAGTGGATCGGTCCACCAAGGCCGACGATGATCAGCAGGCTCTTCCAGTTCGGAAAGGGCGGACGCACGAAGGGGATCAGACAGGCCGCCGCAATGGCGAACCTCAAGGCCGCCATCAGCAGCGGCGGCAGGGTCTCGGTGCCGAATTTGGCCGCCGCATTATTGACCCCCCAGATCACCACCACCGCGATGATGGCCAGGATCTCCACGGGCGAGAGCGGGCTGTGCGGCTTGTCAGGGGTAATCACCCTCCCGACTTAACGCGCGTGGTCGCCGCACGCGAGGAAGCACGGCGACACTTTGCATTTCTGACTGTGGCGCGCGCCTAGAAGGGGATGTCGTCGTTCAGGTCGTAGCTTTCCTTGGGACCGCTGGGCTTGTTGGCACCGCCGGTAGAGAAGCCCGAGGAATAGTCGTCGTCGCCGCCGCGGGGCGCGCCGCCGCCGGCACCGTCACGGCCGCCCAGCATGGTCAGCTCGCCGCGGAATTTCTGCAGCACGATTTCGGTGGTGTATTTCTCGACCCCGGCCTGTTCGTATTTGCGGGTCTGCAACGAGCCCTCGATGTAAACCGTCGAGCCCTTCTTCAGATAGTTCTCGGCCACCTTGACGATGTTCTCGTTGAAGATGACCACCCGGTGCCACTCGGTCTTTTCCTTGCGCTCGCCGGTGGACTTGTCTCGCCACTGTTCCGAGGTCGCGAGGGACAGGTTGGCCACCCGCTCGCCCGAGTTGAGCGTGCGGATCTCCGGGTCCTTGCCCAGGTTGCCGACCAGAATGACCTTGTTGACGCTGCCCGCCATCGCCGAGCTCCTTTTTCGTTCTGGCCCGCCGCGCTTCGCGCTGTTCGGAGCCGATTGCCTGTTGTCCGGGCCTAGCGCGCTTTCGACAGGCGCGCGCCCGCTTTGTGGCGCAATCCACAGATTGCTTGTTCCACGTTTGTTCTGTTTCGTCTAGGGCGCAGGTGGCGCGGTCGGGTCCGGCTCGCGGTTGGACGACACGGCGATCGGGGTGCCGTCGATGGCCCGCTGGATCGCACCGGGCATGGCCAGCCGACCGTCGCCGGTTCGGGCCATGGCATTGAACCGGCCACCCTCCAGCGTTCTCGAGAGCCAAACGCCCCCGCGGTCAATGAAGATGAACTGGCCCTGGTAGGAGCCCGTGATCTCCTGCCGCGATCCACCCATGCGCAGGAAGCGCAGGCGGACTTCTTCAAGCCGCGCAGCGCAGAACTCGATCTGCGGCTGGTTATCCGCCACCTTGTTGAACCTTGGCGGTTCACCCTCGGCACCGGTTTCGACGGCATAGCAGACACCGCGGTCGAACGGTGCCTCCACGGCCTTTTCGCAGGCTGAGAGCGCCAGCGCGCCCGCGCCCATCACCATCACCATCACCATCAGTGCGGCGTGTTTCATCAGCGTAGCCCCGGGAAAGTGCAGCTTCGATCCTGTTCGGCGAGCGTCCGGAACCGGCTGTTGTCGGACGATTGCTCGACCCGACGCGGCACAAGCCTGAGGGTGGTATCGCCCCAACGGCCATAGAGCGCCTCGCCGGGCCGCACACAGGTGCCCGAGTAAAGCGCCTGCACACAGGCATTCAGGCTCATACTGGACGACAGTGACCGCCAGTCTGACCCGGTATGGCGCAGACAGGCAGAACCGGTTGCGGCCTGGACCGACGGCTCGACCGGTTCCTGGTCCGTGACCGGCGGCTGCTCCGCCTCGGTCAGTTCGATCGGCGGGGCAACAGGCGGCGGGGCGAAGGCGGCGGTCGGCGCAGCTGCAAGGGCTCCGGTCTCATCGATGCCGACGTCGAGAGCGTCCGTCGCCACCCCATTGCGCCGGGCGCAGTCCGACAGGGTCGCCAGGCCGATGTACTGACCATCAACGAAACAGCGCAATTCGCGCGTGGTGTTCAGTTCAGGCGCATCGGCGACATCGACGGTCAAACCGCCCTGGGCCGCAGGCGGGGGAGCCGGATTCCGTTCCCTGCCCGCATTGAAGATCAGGGCGATCACCACGGCCGCGACGACCGCCAGGCCGGCACCGATGGCGATGAGAACTCGATTGTCCTGGGGCATGAAAGGCTCGCGGGGATGAGGCCTCCAATAACCCTGCCCGGGGCTCCGGCGTCAACGTTCTTCGTCGCCCGGCGGCCTAACCTGTGAGTCGGGAAAGCGCGGCCTGGTAGTTGGCAAGCTGGGCGGTCATATAGGCCGGGGCCGGTCCCGTGACCGGGGGCCGCGAGGCACCCGGCGCGAGCGACTTGTAGGCCTCCCTGACCACCCTGACGGCAGCCCTCAGGGCCTCGACAGTGGACTTGATCTGGTCCTTGCCGGTCAGGGACAGAGTCTCGGGCAGGGCCATGGCAAAGGTCTTGATCTCGCCGGCGGCCGCTTTGGGACCGACGATACCGGGCGACAGGCCGAGAGCGGCCAGTGCATCCCGGCCGGCCTCTCCAGCGGTCAGGATGGCTCCGGCTCTTCCCACCCGGGGTGCGATCGACAGCCGCTGCATGCGGGCGCTGCTCAGGGCCTCGACTTCCCCGGTCTTGAGCGGATCGGTCACGACCGTGACCTTCAACTGGCCGGAAGAGGACTGCTCGATCTTGCGCGCCAGGGTCTGCAGGGTATCGTCGGCCGCGATCGTGACCGCACGACGCTGGCGGCCCTCGGCAGAAGATACATAAAAGCGATCACCGGGGCGCAGGGCGGTCGCGGCCGTCAGGGCCTTGGAATCACCCATGGAAACCAGTCCCTGGGGCAGCCCCAGCCGGTCCAGCACGCTGGCACCCCCGGTCGCGACGGCAAGGCTCAGGGGCGAGGCCTGCTGGTCTGCTCCCGGCCAGGTCCGGGTCCATTCCACCGCGCCCGTCAACGGGTCGAGCCGGGTCAGATAACCCTGCCTCGGATCGCCCTTTGCGGCCCCGACCGCACGATCGGCGAGGCCGGTGATCCAGACCTTGCCGCCATGCACCTTCATGTCCGCGACACTGCTGTCGCCGGCACCGCCGATATAGGTCAACCGGTCTCCGGCTGCGGGGGAAAGGTCAGCCTCAAGCGACGCGACAAAGGCATCGGAACTGCCGGAATGGGCGTTGGTCACCGTCGCGACATCAAGGGCCTGATTGCGGGTTGTTCCGGTCAGGACGACCCGACCGCCGCTCACGGCGATCCCGCTGACATCACCGCTGGCTGCGCCCAGGTCCCTCGTCGCGGACAGGGTCGGCGCACCATTGGCGTCGGGGGTGAAGCGACGCACGACGACCCGGCCACTCTCGACCCCGGCCGTATAGATTGACGAACCCTCGACGGTGATGGCCCTGACACTGTCGTCGCCGCCGGTTCCGAACTGGCTGACCGACACGGCGGTGGCCTTGAAGGGGGCCAGGCTGTGCGCCTGGGTGGCCGAAAAGCCCTGCAGATATCCGTCCCATGCCCCAAGCCCCGAGGCCCCGGGCATCGCGGATCGGGAACGCCCCGCGACATAGACCCTGCCGTCGGTGCCGAACGAAACAGCCGTGGCCTCGTCCGCCGCGCGGGCACCCCGCCGCTGGGTCCACAACTCCTCTCCGGCTCCATCAAAAACGGTGACGAAACTGTCGGACAGACTGGCGTCGGCAATCCGGACGCCCGGTTCGAGCTCCCCGGTCACGGACCCCGCAACCGCCACGCGCCCGTCAGCGGCGATGGAGATGGCATAGCCGCTCGCCGTGTCCGAGGCCCCGAGCATCCGTGTGGCCACCACCCGACCCGTGGGATCAAGCTTCATGAGCGCCACATCGCGCTCACCCTTGAGCGGTTGTGAGCCGGGTGCGGCTTCAATATCCGCGACGAGCCACAAGGACCCGTCTGCCGCAACCGCGCTGGCCCGGACGGTCTCCACGCCCTTGGGCAGGGCCGTCTGGGAGGCCCGGCCGGCGACCCAGCCGGTCTGCCCGGATGGCTGCAAGGGCTCGGGGGCCGTACCGCCGTCGCTCTGGAATTTCAGCAGCTCGTTTCCGCCCCCTTTGCCGGATGCCTGGACCACATAGACGGCGTCGGACGTCTGCGTTGTCCCGAAGCGGACCGTTTCGGCGCTCGAGCCTTGCAGGACCAGGGCCCACTTGTCCGTCGCCGTCGGCAAGGTGATCGTCCTGGTGCCGAGCTGGATGGTCCGGGGCGCGCCATTGACCTGCTCGCGGCCCAGCCGCGTCGCGACCCCGGCATCGCTCAATTTGGCATTCACGAAGGTGATGACATTGTCGAGCGAGCGGGTCTGGGCCCCCATACCGGCAAGGTCGATGGGGACCGTGACATTGCCGGCCAAGGAGCCGATGGTGATGTCGAACACGACCGGTCCTTCAAGGGCAGGGGCCGACAAGGCCGGATCACCCTCGTGAACCGGCCGGGTCACGATCCGCGTCGCATCACGCGCCACCCCCGCCGAGGTCTTCGCGCTCGTTGACGACACGCCGTGGACCATCCGGATATCCTCGAACCCGCCATTCCGCACATAGTCGCCGACTTCAGC
>CANMXH010000030.1 GCA_947501315.1 Caulobacteraceae bacterium
GCGCTGGGCCACGATGTTGAGTACCAGGGTGACGAGGAACAGGGTCAGGCCGAGGCCGAAGGCGGACAGGGTCTTGGTGCTGTTGAACTCCTGATCCCCGGTCAGAAGGGTCACGATCTGGACGGTCACAGTGGTGACGGTATCCAGCGGGTTCAGGGTCAGGCTGGCGGCAAGTCCGGCCGCCATCGTGACGATCATGGTCTCGCCGATGGCGCGCGACATGGCCAGCAGCATAGCGCCGGCGACGCCGGGCAGGGCAGCGGGCAGCAGTACACGCTTGACTGTCTCGGACCGGGTCGCTCCCATGGCATAGGACCCGTCGCGCAGGCTTTGCGGCACGGCATTGATGATGTCGTCGGACAGGGAGCTGACGAACGGGATCAGCATGATGCCCATCACCGCTCCGGCGACGAGCGCCATCTGGTTCTGCACGAGCATGAGATACTGGCCGAGACCGTCCAGCGGTCCGCCGATCATCAGGCCCCCGAGACCGTTGAAGAACTCGCGAAAGGCCGGGCCGACGGTCAGGGCGGCGAAGAAGCCGTAGACCACGGTCGGCACCCCGGCGAGGATCTCCAGCACCGGCTTGACCGTCGCGCGGAAGACCGGTCCGGCGTATTCCGACAGATAGATGGCGGCGAACAATCCGACCGGGGCGGCCACCGTCATCGCGATCAGCATGATCAGGAAGGTGCCGGCGAAGAGGGGGAGGGCACCGAAGGCTCCTGTCGAGCCGACCTGGTCGGCGCGGATCGCGGTCTGGGGGCTCCACTGGGTTCCGAACAGGAAATCGGCGACCGGAATGGCGGAGAAGAAGCGCAGGGAGTCGTAGACCAGGGAGGCGATGATGCCGACGGTGGTCAGGACGGCGACGGCCGAACAGGCGAAGAGCAGGCCGACGATCCAGCCCTCCACACGGTTTCGCGCTCTCATGCCGGGACGGATCTGGCCGAACACAAACAGCGCCCCGAGCAGGGCGGCAAGCGCCGCGCCGACAATGCCTCCGAGATCCAGCATCTGGCTGATCCGGGCGGCGCGCTGGCCCTCGACCGGAAGCAGTTCAGCGAAGGGCGTCGTCCAGATCTGCACGGCCGGGCGTCCGTCGCCGACGGCGCGGGCGTCCGCAAAGAAGGCCTCGCGGCGGAAGGGCTCAAGCTGCTGTACAGCTTCGGGTGCGCCCGTTGCGGTCAGTTGCTGCTCGATATCGGGAGAAAAGACGGCGGCCGCCAGCAGCACGACCATGGCCGGAACCACTGTCCAGATCAGGGCGTAGGTCCCATGCTGACCGGGGCGGGAATGGGAACGCTCCCCGGCCGGCAGGCCCTCGCCGCGCCGACGCGCCATCGTTCGCCCACCGATATAGGCGGCGACGGCTGCGGCGATCAGGATCGGCAGGAAAAGCCAGGTCATCGACGTCCGGGAGAGCAGAATCGGGCCATCCGGTCGCCCGGCTTGCCCCCGGTCGTTAACTGCCCCGGAATGGTCAGCGGATTACGACGAGGGGATGACAGTTCTGTTACGCCGTGGCCGGCGAGCTGTCCGCGCGTCACGCCGATGTCACGCTATCCCGCCGGGGCGCCAGCGGGAAATAGGCGGTGAAGGCCGCGCCCTGCCCGGGGGCACTCTCGACGGTAAGCCCGCCGCGATGGCGGTTGACGATGTGTTTGACGATGGCGAGCCCGAGTCCTGTTCCCTGCCGCTCGCCGCTCTTCTGGCCTTCGACACGATAGAATCGTTCGGTCAGGCGCGGCAGGTGCTCGCGTGCCAGACCCGGACCGTGATCCCGGACAGTGACGGCGGCGAAGCGCTGGCCGCCGGCTTCCCTGTCCGGTGTGACCAACGGCAACCGGGTGGTGCCCTCGCCGCGACTGCCGCCGGACCGGGGGGCGGCGGCCTCGTCGAGAGCGATGTTGGGCCGGATCATGATCTCGACCGTCCCGCCCGTGGGAGAGTATTTGATGGCGTTGTCGACCAGGTTCTGGACGACCTGCAGAATCTCATCCCGGTCGCCGTTTACCGGGGCGATGATGTCGCGGTCCTCGACCTGAATGACGACATTGCGTTCGCCGGACAGGACACTGACCGCATCGACGACGTCGGCCGTGGCGCGGGCCAGGTCAACCCGGCCGGAAGGGGGGATGTGTTCATTCAGCTCGATGCGGCTGAGTGACAGCAGGTCGGAGACCAGTCGGCTCATCCGCTCGGCCTGGGTGGCCATGATGTCCAGGAAGCGGTCGCGCGCCTTGGGGTCGTCCCGCGCGTGGCCCTTGAGCGTCTCGATGAAGCCCGAAAGCGAGGCCAGCGGCGTCTTCAGCTCGTGGCTGGCGTTGGCGAGGAAGTCCACACGCATGAGCTCCATG
This sequence comes from Caulobacteraceae bacterium, assembly GCA_947501315.1. Classification (GTDB taxonomy): domain Bacteria; phylum Pseudomonadota; class Alphaproteobacteria; order Caulobacterales; family Caulobacteraceae; genus Brevundimonas. Next base: position 2,361 of record CANMXH010000030.1, read on the forward strand.
CGGCGCACCTCGGTCTCGTCGCGCAGGACCACGAGGGCCAGGGTTTCCGGATGCGCCCGGGCGAGGGGCTGGGTCATCGCCCGCCAATGCCGGGTCTGGGCCCCTACGCCGGCGTAGTCGGTCGTGCGGGTCAGGCCGCCGAACAGGGCCTCATCCACGGCCTCAAGCACCGAAGGATCCCGCAAGACCGGGACCAGCAGGCCCCCTTCGCGCTGGATACGGAGCAGGTCGCGGGCGGCGGCGTTGGCGAGGACGATCCTGCGCCCGGCGATGTCATCAGCCTCGCCGCCTGACACGACTAGGACCGGGTCGGCCAGGGCCTCGAACACGCCCTCCAGCAAGGAGGATTCAGCCTCCTCGGCTGACCCGGACGGGGCCATACCGGGCTCTGGCGAGGCCGCCGGCGATACCGGCGGATTCCGGTTGAGAAGCCATGCCGTGAGGCCGGTCAGGGCCGCGCCTGCCAGCAGCCAGGGGGCCAGATCCTGCTGGTAGACGGCGAGGCAGAGCAGCACCGTGATGGCGATGCCTGTGCTGGCGCCGGCGGTCCACAAACGGGATCCGGCCTGGGGAGCCACGGGAGAGGGGAAGTCTTCGTAGGGCATTCACGCTTTCATCGGACGCGCGACTCGTCTGTCAGGAACATGACACGGAATTCATGACAACGGCGCTTCATTGACGCGAGTTCGACTTGTCAAACAACCTTTACACACCTAAGCCTGTATCCACCAGACAGGGACGGGATGGAGAGATCATGGCGGCGGCGTTGACGCTCGAAGGGGTGAGCAAACGATACGGCGACTTCCAGGCCGTGCGCGATCTGAGCTTTCAGGTCGAAAAGGGCACCATTTGCGGCTTTCTGGGTCCGAACGGTGCCGGCAAGACCTCGACGCTGCGCATGATCCTTGGCCTGCAGGCCGCCAGCGCCGGCCGCATCGACATTCTCGGTTCTGACGACGGCCGCAAGGTACGCGACCGGATCGGCTTCCTGCCGGAGGAGCGTGGTCTCTACAAGAAGATGACCCCGGTCGACGCCATCGCCTTCTTCGGTGCCCTGAAGGGCCTGCCGACCGGCGAAGGGCGAAAGCGGGCGCGCGAGATGCTGGACGCCCAGGGGCTGGGCGAGTCCAGGAACAAGAAGATGAAGGAGCTGTCCAAGGGGATGGCCCAGAAGGTCCAGCTGATCGCTTCCGTAGTGCACCGGCCGGAGTTCGTGATCCTGGATGAACCGTTCTCGGGCCTCGACCCGGTCAACCAGCAGGGGCTGGAGGCGATGATCCGGAAGCTGGCGGCGGACGGAGCCACGGTGCTGTTCTCGACCCATGTGATGCAGCACGCCGAACGGCTGTGCGACAAGGTCGTGCTGCTGGCGCGGGGCCAGAAGGCGTTCGAGGGCACGGTGGCCGAGGCGCAGGCGACCTCGAAACGGTTCCTGGAACTTGAGGGCGCAATCGATGCCGCACAGGCCGCGGCCCTGCCGGGCGTCAGCGGCGTCGAGGTGGTGTCCGAACAGGACGGCGTGCGGGTGCTCAAGGCGGCCCTGGGGCAGGGCGGTCGGGGTCAGGAGGCGCTGAAGGCGGCCTTCCTCGGCGGGCTGGATGTGCGGCGTTTTGAACTGCGTGAGCCCAGCCTGCATGACGCCTTCATCAGTCTGACGGGCGATCATCCCGATATCGACCAGTCGGTAAAGGCCGGCGCGGAGGCCGCCCGATGAAACGCATCCTGCTGATCGCGCGCCGGGAATACGGCGCCTATGCCAAGACCGTGGGCTTCTGGCTGTCGCTGCTGGCCTTTCCCCTGTTCGCCGTCCTCGGCGGTGTCCTGCCGGCCCTGATGATGTCGGCCGAGCCGGTGCGCAATGTGGTCGTGCTGGAAGACGGGCCGCAGGCCCAGGGGCTGGCGGCCGCCGTCCAGGGGGCCGTGCGGCTGGAACAGGAGCGGCGGCAGGCGCGGATGGCCGAGGCTACAGCCGAGGCTGAGAAACAGGGCGGTCAGGCCGGGGCTTCGGCCGCCGGACAGGCGTTGAACCGGCTGGCGGGGCTGCGTCTCAGGATCGTGGCAACGCCGGCTGAGCTGAGCGCAGCGCAGCCCGGCGAGGCGCGGGAGGCGATCGCGCGCCGCTATCTCGGAGACGCGGTGCCGGAGGCCGACCAGCTGGATTCGGTGGTTCTGCTGAACCGTATCGACGGCAAGCCGGCCGCGCGGGTCTGGACCCGCCGGGCTACCGACGACACCGTCGAGGACTTCGTCCGCGACGTCCTGAAGGACGCGAACCGGCGTGAAGCCTTTGAACAGGCCGGGATCAATGCCGCCGTGGTCGAGGAGACCGAGCGGTTCCGCCCGGACATAACCGCCCTGTCGCCGAAGTCCGCGACCGGGGGCGAGGTGTCGTTCCGCGACCGGCTGCCCATGATCATCGGCCTCGTCTCCGGCTTCCTGCTCTGGTCGCTGGTGATCACCGGGGCCTCCATCCTGCTGAACAGTGTGATGGAGGAAAAGGCCAACAAGATCCTGGAGGTCCTGCTGTCGTCGGCCTCGGCGACCGAGATCCTGACGGGGAAGGTGCTGGGGGTGGCGATGCTGACCGGGACGGTGATGCTGGTCTGGGGCGGGATCGGAACCTTCGGCCTGCTGGCCGCCAATGCGGAGACGGCGGCCATGGTCGGCGAGGTCCTGCTCGATGGCGGCATGCTGGGCTATTTCATCGCCTATGCCGTCGGCGGCTATCTGATGTACGCCGTGCTGTTCGCGGCGATCGGGGCCTTCTGCGAGACGCCACGCGACGCACAGACGCTGATGGGACCGATCATGATGGTCCTGACGGTGCCGATTCTGGTCATGGTCCTGGCCGTGCAGACACCTGACTCGCCGGTGGTGCAGATCCTGTCATGGATCCCCTTCTTCACCCCCTTCCTGATGAGCGCCCGCGCCCCGTCCGAGCCGCCGATGATCGAGGTCGTCGGCACCATGGCGGGCATGTTCGCCTTTGCCCTGCTGATGGTCTGGATCGCCGGCCGGGCGTTCCGGGCAGGGGCGCTGTCGGACGTGAAGCTGAGCTGGCGGGGCTTTGCCGGGGCGATCCGGGGCGGGGGGAAGTAGGCGCCATCAGCTATCGTCATCCTCCGGCCAGCCGCGTCTTCGCGGCGCAGACCGGGGGACCCAGCGGCGCGCGGGAGCGCGACCTTGCCGGGAGTGCCGCTGCTCACTGCAGCCTGCCAGTATAGATCGCCTTCGGCGCCGCTGGGTCCCCCGGTCTCGCTACGCTCGCCGGAGGATGACGATAGCTGGACAAAAGAAAAAGGGCCGCTCCGGATTTCCGGGGCGGCCCTTGATCGTTTCGTTCGGTGTCGAGCGGCTTAACCGCGGCCCGGACCACCAACGCCCGGAACCCGGGGCTTCGGCGGCGGCAGCAGGCCTTCGCGCTGCATGCGCTTGCGGGCCAGTTTGCGGGCGCGGCGAACAGCCTCGGCCTTCTGGCGGGCGCGCTTCTCCGAGGGCTTCTCGTAGTGCACGTGGCGCTTCATCTCGCGGAAGCTGCCTTCGCGCTGCATTTTCTTCTTGAGGGCCTTGAGCGCTTGATCGACGTTATTATCGCGAACGAAAATCTGTACCAGGTTGAACTCTCCTTTGGCCGCCCGCCGCGCACCTCGAAAGGGAGACGGGCAGACAAATAAAATATCGCTCCGACAGACGGGGTCTGTGGATGAAGGCGGGCTGATACACGTTCGCCCCCTGCCTGTCCAGATCGTCGCGCGTCTATCTCAGGCCTCGAAACGCCCGCCGGACGGGGATATGCTGCCGCCATGACCGATGCGCCACACCTGTCGAACGAGACGCCCGAGGGAGACTGGGCTGACCGCATGGAGCAGACCGTTCTGGACGCCGCACTGGGCCTTGCGCCCCGGCTGGGCTGGAACAGCGGGCTTTTGCGCGCCGCCTGCGAGGCCTGCGGCCTTTCGCGGGGAGATGAGGAACTGCTGCTGCCCAATGGTGCGCGTGATCTGGCGGCCCTGCTGTCGCGGCGGCATGACGACCGGGCGCTGGCGGCGCTGGCTGAGGTCGATGCCGGGGCTCTGAAGATTCGGGAACGGATCGCAGCGGCCGTCTCGGCGCGGATGGAGGCGGGGGCCGCCGATCTGGAGGCCACGCGCCGCTGCGCCGCCTTCCTGGCCCTGCCGATGAACGCCGACCTGGGGCTGAAACTGGCCTGGGAAAGCGCGGATCACCTCTGGCACTGGGCCGGGGACACGGCGACGGACTGGAACCACTATTCCAAGCGGGCGATCCTGTCGGGGATCCTGATCCCGGCCCTGACCCTGCGCTGGTTCGACGGCCGCGAGGCGGCGGAGGCCTTTGTCGCCGCCCGGATCGAGAACGTCATGGCCTTCGAGAAGTGGAAGGCCGGCAAGGACTTCGACGCGCCGCTGAAGACGGTCGCGGATGCGCTGAGCCGGATGCGGTACGGGGCGAAGGTTCCCCAATAGCTATCGTCATTCCGGGCGGAGAGGCGCGGCCTCGGAGACCCGGAACCCGGCGGCGCCGCGACGGCGGCGAAACACTGTCGCCCCATTTGCCGACCACCGGCGCTCCAGACAGTTTCGCGCTCACGCGCGCCACTGGGTTCCGGGCCTTCGCTGCGCTTCGCCCGGAATGACGATAGCAGGAGCGCGCGTTAGAGCCCCTTCACCCGGTTCACATGGCCCATCTTGCGGCCCTTGCGGGCTTCGGCCTTGCCGTAGAGGTGCAGGCGGGCGTCGGGTTTGGCGGACAGGGCGTCCCACTTCTTGACGTCATCGCCGAGCAGATTGGTCATCTCGACCCGGGCGTGGGCGGTGGTCGGGCCGAGTGGCCAGCCGGCGAGGGCGCGGATGTGTTGTTCGAACTGGTCGCAGACGCAGCCGTCCTGGGTCCAGTGGCCGGTGTTGTGGACGCGCGGCGCGATCTCATTGACCAGCAGCAGGCCGCTGCCGAGGTCGAACAGTTCGATGCCGATCACCCCGACATAGTCCAGCCCTTCGAGGATGGCGACGGCGATGGCGTGGGCGCGGGCCTCGGTCCTGGCATCGACCTTTGCGGGCGCGATGGTTGTCTTGAGGACGCCGCCCTTGTGGACGTTTTCGCCCAGCGGATAGACGGCGATGGCACCATCACGGCCGCGGGCGCAGATCACCGAAAGTTCGCGCTCGAAGGCCGCCCGGGCCTCGAGGATGGCGGGACGGCCGCCGATGGTCTTCCAGGCCTTGGCCGCATCGGCGGCGGTCTTGATCCAGACCTGACCCTTGCCGTCATAGCCCTCGCGGCGAGTCTTGAGCAGGGCCGGGACTCCCATCCGGTCGACGGCGTGGCGAAGGTCCTCAACGGAATCGATGATCGCAAAAGCGACGGTCGTGGCACCGACGCTGTTGAGGAAGGTCTTCTCCTCGACCCGGTCCTGCGCCACCGCGAGGGCCCGGGGGCCGGGTGCGACGACCGCGCCGCCCTCGATCAGGCGTTCGACCGAGCCGGCGGGGACGTTCTCGAACTCGAAGGTCACGGCCTGGCAGGTCCTGCCCAGCACGGTCAGGGCGGTGGGATTGTCATAGGCGGCGACGACCTGGCCCTGGGACACACGTCCGGCGGGGCTGTTCTCCTCCGGGTCGAGGATGACGACATTGAAGCCGAGGCGCGAGGCGGCCTGACTCAGCATCCGGCCCAGCTGGCCGCCGCCGAGGATGCCGAGCGTCGAACCGGGCGGCAGGGGCAGGGGGGATGCGGCGTCGGTCACTCAGTCCTCGACCGTTTCGTGCACGGCCTCGGTCTGGGCCTCGCGGAAGGCGGTCAGGCGTCCGGCGAGAATGGGGTCCGACAGGGCGAGGATCTGGGCCGCGAGAATGCCGGCATTCTTCGCGCCGGGCTCGCCGATGGCCAGGGTGGCGACGGGGACGCCGCCGGGCATCTGGACGATCGACAGCAGGCTGTCCATGCCCTTGAGCGCCTTCGATTCTACCGGCACACCGAGCACCGGCAGTTCGGTCATCGAGGCGGCCATGCCGGGCAGGTGGGCGGCGCCGCCGGCCCCGGCAATGATGACCTTGAAGCCTGCGGCGCGTGCACCGGTGGCGAAGTCGAACAGGCGTTTGGGGGTGCGGTGGGCGCTGACCACCCGGGCGTCCCAGGCGACACCCAGCCGGTCGAGTGCGTCGGCGGCGTGTTTCATCGTCGGCCAGTCCGAGCGGCTGCCCATGATGATCGCCACGGGGGGAGTCTCGGTCGCCATCGATGCGCGCCCTTTTCGCGGGAAAGCGGCGCGATACAGGACTCGCGTTGCGCCCGCAACCGACGGCGTTACGCTTGCTCCCGGCCGGACGTGATGAGTCGCCGGCCGGGGAACCACTTTCTCTCGTGACCGACGCGGCCATCATCGACCCCCACGCCGAGATCGAGCGCCTGCGCGCCGAGGTCGAGGCCCTGCGCCTGCGGGCCGAGGCGGCGGAGGCCGCAGCGGATCACGATGTGCTTACGCCGGCGTTGAACCGGCGTGGCTTCGTCTCGGCCCTGCGCAGCGCCATGGCGTTCTGCCATCGCCATCAGGTGCCGGCGGTGTTGCTCTATCTGGATCTAGACGGCTTCAAGACGGTCAATGACACCCTCGGCCATGCGGCGGGCGATGCCGCCCTGGTGCAGGTCGCCGAGCTGTTGCGCGCCAATCTGCGCGAATCGGACACGGTCGGTCGGCTGGGCGGCGACGAGTTCGGCCTGTTGATGCTGAATGCCGGAGTGGAGGAAGGCCGGGACAAGGCCCGGCGGCTGGCGACGGCGTTGGAGGTGGACGGATTCGTCTGGGCCGGGGCCAAGGCCTCGCTGGGCGGTTCGTTCGGTGTCCGGGCCTTTGCTGCCCACACCGATCCCGAGGTCTGGCTGGCCGAGGCCGACGCGGCCATGTGGGTTCGCAAGAAGGGGCGCTGAGGCCGCTGTCAGGCGATGATGTCGGGGAGGATACGGTCCTCGATCTTGGAAATCTCGTCCCGAAGCACCAGCTTTTTCCGCTTGAGCCGCGCGATCATCAACTGATCCGGCACCGGCATAAGGCCGAGCGCCTCGATCGAGGCATCGAGGTCAGCGTGCTCGAGCTGAAGCGCCTTGAGCCGGGCGTGCATCGCCAGCTCTTCCTCGCTCAGAAAAGGTTCGTCGTCGTTCATGTCGGGCCCTGTCGGAGGATCATACCGTGCGTCGCATCAGGCCGGAAGGCGGTCCGCGAGCCGAACCAGTCCGGCGCGTGGGGTCATGGGTGACCAGACCCGAGCGGCGGACACCATGGTGTTGATCGGCGGCTGAGACAGGCCTGACGGGGGCGGAGACAGCGCTTCCAGTGCAGCCAGCAGGCGGCGCTCGGCCTCAAGCTCCACCGCCTTGACCCCGGCCCGGACGGCTTCGCGATCGGTGTCGTCGAGGTCAGGCGCGCGGGCCTTCAGGGCCCGGCGCACGGCGCGCAGCGGGCCGATAGCGGTCTCCTGCCAGGCGCGGGCGGTGTCGCCGGCGGCTTCCAGGGCGTCCTCGTCGGGGGTGCGACCCGTATGGGCGCACCAGGCGGCCCAGAGCAGCAGGGGTATGTTCTGGCCGGCGGTTTCCTGCAGCTCCAGGCAGGCGTCGGCGACCCCTTCGGCGGCATAGGTCGTCAGCGCCCAGTCCCAAAGGCTCATTCGGCCAAGGGTCCCTTGAGGCCGCCCCAGCGCCGGACGGCGGACCAGTCGAGGCCGAACAGGTCGAGGGCGCGACCGACGGACTGGTCGACCATCTCGGCGATCGAGGCGGGTTTCGAGTAGAAGGCGGGCAGGGGCGGGGCGATGATCGCGCCCATCTCGGCCAGGGCGGTCATGGTGCGCAGATGGCCCAGGTGCAGCGGCGTCTCGCGGACCATGAGCACCAGCGGACGGCGCTCCTTCAGCACCACATCAGCAGCCCGGGTCAGCAGGGTGGAGGTCACGCCGGTGGCGATCTCACTCATGGTGCGGACCGAACAGGGGGCGATAATCATGCCCATGGTGCGGAACGAGCCCGAGGCGATCGTCGCCCCGACGTCATTGAGCCGGTGCGACACGTCGGCGCGGCCGAGCAGGTCGTCGGCCGACAGGTCGGTCTCCTGTGACAGGGTCAGCAGGGCGGCGCGGGTGACGACGAGGTGGCTCTCGACGCCCAGCTCGCGCAGGGCATCCAGCACCCGGACGCCGTAAGTGACGCCGGACGCGCCGGAAATTCCGACGATCAATCTCTGTGGGGCGCTTCCGGAAGGGTTCCGTACAGCTCCGTTCACAACTTCGGCCAATTGGGGCTCCAGGGTGGTCCGTATGCGGACGTCCGGCGGTTCACCGGAATGTGATTCTACAGCCGGGCAAGCCGGGCGCTCAATCTAGTGGTCCCTTAGCCATGGAGGCGCAAGCCATGACCATCGAAGCTCGTATCCGCGAACTGGGAAACCGTCACCGCAGCCTGGATGAAACCATCCGGCGGGAGACCACTCACCCGGCAACGGACTCGCTTCGCGTGAGGGAGCTCAAGCAGCAGAAGCTCAGGCTCAAGGAACAGATCACCAGTCTGGAGGCCCGCACCGGCTAGCGGCAGCCTCCCGAAATGACGACGGCCCCGGGAGCGATCCCGGGGCCGTTTTTGTTCCTTGCCGGGTGTGGAAGGAATACTCAGTCCCTGGAGCCGAACACCGAGGCGGCGGTCGGTTCGGCACCGCGGCGTTCGCGGGCTTCCGGCACGAACTCCTCCTCGACCGGTTCGGCCGGGGCGTCGACGGCCTGGAGGGTGGCACCGCCCTTTTTGGCGTCGTCCTTCGCCTTCTTTTCAGCGGCCTTGCGGACCAGTTCGTCGAGGGCCAGCTGGCCGACCAGACCGAGCGTCACGGGATCGACCGGCTTGATGTTCGGGCTGTTCCAGTGGGTACGGTTTCGCACGCTCTCGATGGTCGATTTGGTGGTGCCGAGCATCTTGGCGATCTGGGCGTCGGTCACCTCGGGGTGGTTGCGAACGAACCACATGATGGCGTCGGGGCGGTCCTGGCGGCGCGAAACGGGCGTGTATTTCGGCGGGGCCTTGTGCACTTTCAGAAGTTCAGCGTGGCGGCTGACCACAGCCTGCATCCGATAGGCTTCGTCATTCTGGGCCCTGTCCAGCTCTTCGCGGGTCAGCTGGCCGTTGACCAGCGGGTCGGCACCGCGGATGTCCCGGGCCACGTCGCCATCGGCAATGCCGCGCACTTCCAGCGGGTGAAGGCCGCAGAAGTCGGCGATCTGCTCGAAGGTCAGGGAGGTGTTGTCGACCAGCCAGACCGCAGTGGCCTTGGGCATCAGGATGTCGGTCATGGGGGCATTCCGGTTCTTGTTTGAGCCCGAAAACCGGGCTCTGGATACGACGGCGCCCGGCCTTTCGACCGGGCGTTGATGACCGCGATATAGTCCCATTCGCCGGAAAAGAAAACGGAACCCGACAAGCGCATACAGCCAAGGTTCATCCGGCCATTGCAACAGTGCCCTCACAGACGCGTTGTGCGTCGGGATCGAATACACGGGAGGAACTGCCATGCTGATCGAAATGCTGGCCGCCGCTGCGGTCGTTACAGGTGCCGGGCAGGAGTTCGCTCCGCAGGTTCCCGGCGGTCCCGAACGTGGTGCCCCGCGCGGTGACTATCGCGACAGCTGCAGCGGCGCATATGTGAACCGGGGCCGGCTCTACGCCGATTGCCGCAACAACCGCGGCAACATTCGCGAGACCTCGATCGAGCTGGGCCGCTGCACGGACTTTGAGATTCGCAACAACGACGGCCTCTTGGTTTGCGGCCCGAACCGCGGTGAGTTCGAAGACCGCGGCGGCGGCGGCGGCGGCGGTGGTGGAAGCGGCGGCGGTGGCGGCTGGGGCGGCGGCGGGCGCAACTCGGTGACCGTCTTCCGTGACTCCGAATACCGCGGCACCAGCTTCCGGTTCGACAATGAGATGCCGAACCTTGCCAATACAGGCTTCAATGACGCGATCAGTTCGATGCGGTTCCAGGGCGAGTGGGAGGCCTGCACCGACGCCTACTACCGCGGGTTCTGCCAGACTTTCCGAGGCGACGTTCGCAACCTGCAGCGCTGGGGCATGAACGACCGCATTTCGTCGCTGCGTCCGGTTCGGGGCGGCGGTCGCTGGTAAGTCTCAGACCGTCAGCACGATCTTGCCGACATGGCCGCCCGCCTCCAGCCGGAGGTGGGCGGCCGATGCCTGATCGAGCGGAAAGGTCGCCTCAACCGGCGGCCGGACCCCGCCGGACGCAACCCATGGCCAGGCCGTGGCTTCGACAGCAGCAATCAGTCTTGCCTTTTCGTCAGCCGACCGGGGGCGAAGGGTGGAGCCGGTCAGGGTAATCCGTTTCATCATCAGCCTTGCCAGGTCGACCTGCGCCAGGGCACCCGACTGGGTGGCGATCACCACCCAGCGGCCGAAGGGGTTCAGGGCGGCCTGGTTAAGGACGGCGTAGTCGGCCCCGACCATGTCCAGGACGACGTCCGCACCCCCGAACGCCCGGATGGCCGCTTCCATGTCGTCCGCGGTGGCGTCGAGGCTGAGGTCGGCGCCGAGACGGCGTGCCGCCCCGGCCTTGGCGGCTCCCCGGGAGGTGCCGATGACCTTGGCGCCGGCCGCCCTTGCCATCTGTATCGCGGTGACCCCGATACCGCTGGTGGCCCCGTGGATGAGCAGGGTCTCGCCCGCCTTCAGCGCTCCGGATTCAAAGACATTGGCGAAGACGGTGCAGAGGGTTTCGGGCAGGCCCGCCGCCGCGATGAAATCAAGGCCGGAAGGCAGGGGCAGGGCGTGGCGGGCATCGACCAGGGCGAGTTCCGCATAGCCACCCCCGCCCAGAAGCGCACAGACGCGGTCTCCGACCTTCCATCGGCTTACGCCGTCGCCGAGCTGATCGACCTCGCCGGCAACCTCCAGTCCCAGAATGTCCGGGGCTCCCGCCGGTGCGGGATAGAGGCCCATGCGTTGCAGGATGTCAGGCCGGTTGACCCCGGCCGCGTGAACGCGGATGCGAATCTGGCCCGGTCCGGCGACCGGATCAGGGCGTTCGGCCGGAACCAGTGAGCCTGCCGGACCGGAACCGCCTGTGATCTCGACTATGCGCATTCGCCTGTCCCGTTCTTGCAATCGTCCGTGTCCGGGCGTTGAAATAGGGCGTTGCGTGTCGAATGGCCACGAGGAGGCGGCGATGTTCGAGGATCTGGAGCCCCGTGCGGCGCGCGGCGCACCTTTGGTGGCCCTGACGCGCGAGGATCTGGACGGTTATTCCGTCGAGGACCTGCAGCAACGGATCGCCGGGCTGCAGGCCGAGATTGAGCGCTCCCGGGCCGCCATCGAGGGCAAGTCTTCGCAACGCAATGCGGCCGACGCCATGTTCAATTTCCGCTCGTAACCTTGTCGGCCGGCGTCTGGCACGGCCGTTGCACACCGTGGAAGGTCCGCGCCATGCCGTGCCGGTCGTGATAGGGATACGCCTGTCCCGTGAGTCTGGTTGAATTCATGTCTGTTGACGCCACCCCGCTTTCGCCAACGGGCCGCAGCCGCGCCGCGGTCGTGGAGGATTTTGCGCGTTCGGAACTGTTCGACCGCACCTTCCAGGAAGGGATGGAGCTGGTTGAGGAGACGGCCTCCTATCTCGACGGTGACGGTCGCCGGGAATCCAAGCTGTTGTCGCGTTCCACCGCCCTTGCCTATGCCGGCGAGAGCATGAAGCTGACGACCCGGCTGATGCAGATTGCTTCCTGGCTGCTGGTCCAGCGGGCCGTGCGCGAGGGTGACATGACGGCCGAGGTCGCCTGCGAGTCACGCTATCGCCTGGCCGACCGCACCGCGGCGACCGAAGCGAGCCACCCGGAGCTGCCGATCGCCCTGGTCGAATATCTGGTCCGGACCGAGAAGCTGTACGACCGGGTCCTGCACCTGGACCGCCGCATGTATCTGGACGCGCCGGAAGAGGACGCGGTCAATCCGGTGCAGAGCCAGCTGGATCGGCTGACGGCGGCGTTCAGAATCTAGACCTTACGGCCCGACGTCGTTCGCCACCCGGGCACCGTCATTGACCGGCCGGGGCAGGCTGATGGCGATGCCGAGGGCTTCGGCGAGTCTGGCGTCCCGCTCATAGACATCCTCGCGGAAGGCAACGCGACCCTGACCGTCGACGAAGGCGGTCCAGTACAGCAGGCGCACGCTGATCTCGCGACCCGTCGATATGCGCCGGGTCTCGCGCGACTCCTGGGCGTCGTCGAACTGGGCGAGCAGGGTCGGATCGGGCGACAGCAGCAGGCGGGCGAAATCGACTGCGTCCTGAACCCGGACGCAGCCATGGCTGCGCTGGCGCATGGCCAGGTTGAAGGCCGACTTGGACGGCGTGTCGTGCAGGAAGATGGCGTAGCTGTCCCGCAGCTCGAACTTCACATAGCCGAGGGCAGCGGTGGGTCCGGCGCGCTGGATGACCGTGCCGTTCTGGACGTACATGTTCTGGCTGGCCAGATAGGCGGGGCCGCGCGGCAGGATCTCGGCCCGCGCGATCGATGCGGGCACGTACCAGGGTGGATTGGCCACGACGGAGGCGAACGGCTTCTCGAGGCTGGGCGTCTGGGTCGACGGGGCGCCGCAGACGACCCGGTTCGAGTGAACCGGGCGGCCGTCCTTCCAGTAGACCATGATGGCGGCGGCGGTGTTGACCTCGATCCGCTCGGGGGCGACCTCGCGCTTCAGCCAGCGGCGGCGTTCAAGGTTCAGGGCGATCTGACGAGCGCGATCCTCGGCCGAGGCCGACAGGGAACGCTGGCTGCCGGTGCCGAGCCGGCCGTCCGCGAGGAGGCCGTGGCGGGCCTGGAAGCCGCGCACTGCGGCTTGCAGTTCCGGGCCGTAGACGATGCCCATGGCGGTCAGACGCGCGCCGTCGGCAGCGGACAGGTCGCCCTCGGCGACCAGGCGCTGGATCAGGGCCGGAATGCGGACATCGCTCATCCCCGGCTCGATGGTTGCCCCCTGGCGGAAGACCGGCCAGCCGCCGTCCCGGATCAGTCTGCGATAACGGACATAGCCGGCGGACAGGTTGGAATAGCCGATGTCGGTCGGTGCCAGTCCTTCGAACCAGTCGACCAGACGGTTCCCGGCGAGTGCGTCGTTCAGCCCGACGGGCAGATCGACGCGGTTCTTCTGCATCTCCCAGAGGTCCTCGACGGTCTCAGGGCGAACCCGGCCTTCGGCGAGAACGCGGCCATAGGCTATGGCCGCCGCTGTGGTTCGCATATCGGCGGCGTCGGGCACCGCGGCGAGGTCCGCGAAGTCGAAATAGTCGCCCAGTGACAGACCATGGCGTTCGGCACGGCCGGCGGCAGCCTGGAGCATGCGCAGGCGCTCGGGCGTCCAGACCGGACGCCAGCCGTTCAACTCATAGAA
>CANMXH010000031.1 GCA_947501315.1 Caulobacteraceae bacterium
GGCCCTGTCGCGGCTTTCCGATGCTCCGCGGTTCCGGCGCCTTGCGGTCGAGCCTTGCGGTGACGACCTGTGGGAACGCTACGAGAGAGACTTCTGAGCCCATGTTCACCGGTATCGTCACTGACATCGGCCGCGTCCGTTCGGTCCGCCAGACCGAGCGCGACTGGCGCTATGAGATCGAGACCGCCTGGGACACGTCCGGTATCGACCTCGGCGCCTCGATCAGCCATGCCGGCTGCTGCCTGACGGTTACGGAAAAGGGCCCCGGCTGGTTCGCGGTCGAGGTCTCGGGCGAGACCCTGTCCAAGACGGCGCTGGGTGACTGGCGCGAGGGGCATGCGGTCAATCTGGAGCGGGCCGCGAAACTGGGCGACGAATTGGGCGGTCATATCGTGTCGGGCCATGTCGACGGCCTCGGCCGGGTGGTTTCGGTGACCCCGGAAGGCGGTTCGCACCGGATCGACATTGAGGCTCCGGCCCCGCTGCACCGCTATATCGCCGCCAAGGGCTCAATCACGGTCGACGGGGTGTCTCTGACGGTCAATGCCGTCGAGGGGCAGGTCTTCGGGCTCAACATCATTCCCCACACCTGGCAGGCCACGACGCTCGGCGGGCTGAAAGCCGGCGATGCGGTCAATCTCGAAATCGACATGCTGGCGCGATACCTCGCGCGATGGCAGGAGACGGCATGATGCAACCGGCCGCCAACATGAACGACAGCCCGATCAGCCCCATCGAGGACATCCTCGAGGATGCCCGCAACGGCAAGCCCTATATCCTCGTCGACGCCGAGGACCGGGAGAATGAGGGCGACATCATCATTCCGGCCCAGTTCGCCACGCCGGACCAGATCAATTTCATGGCCCGGCACGCTCGCGGCCTGATCTGTCTGGCGATAACGGCGGATCGCGCGCGCCAGCTCCGTCTGCCGCCCATGGCCGCCGAGAACCGTGAGAGTATGGGCACGGCCTTTACGGTCTCGATCGAGGCCCGTGAGGGGGTCACCACCGGCATATCCGCCGCTGACCGGGCCCGAACCGTGCAGGTCGCGGCCGATCCGACCAGGGGCGCCGACGACATCGTCTCGCCGGGCCACGTCTTCCCGCTGGTTGCCCGCGACGGCGGCGTGCTGGTCCGCACCGGCCACACAGAGGCAGCCGTCGATATCTCGCGCATGGCCGGGCTGACGCCGGCCGGAGTGATCTGCGAGATCATGAATGACGACGGCTCCATGGCGCGGATGCCCGACCTGATCGCCTTCGCCCAGCTGCACGGGCTGAAGATCGGCACCATCGCCGACCTGATCGCCTATCGGCGCCGCACTGAACGCTATGTCGAGCGGATCATGGACACGCCGTTCGAGAGCATCCACGGCGGCCCCTTCCGGCTGATGCAGTACCGGAACACCATCGAGGGGGCGGAACACATCGCCCTCGTGAAGGGCAAGGTTGAGCCGGGCAAGCCGACGCTGGTCCGCATGCACCAGGTCGATTTCGCAGCGGATATTCTGGGCCATGTCGAGGCGCGCCAGAACTATGTGCCGCGGGCGCTGAAGGCGATCAGCGGGCATGACGGTGCCGGCGTCACCGTCTTCCTGCGCGATCCCGATCTGCAGGGCCTCGCGGAACGTCTGGCCGGGGTCGAAAAGCCCGCAGCCGTCGATCGGTCGATCCGCAACTATGGTGTCGGGGCCCAGATCCTGCTGGATCTCGGTGTGCGCGACATGATCGTGATGAGCTCGACACGCCCCAACCCTGCCGCGCTTGAAGGCTATGGCCTGCGGATTGTCGGCTGGCGCGACATGGACGGAGAAGACCAATCCTGATCGATCCACCCCGCGTCCTCATCGTTGAGGCGCGCTACTATGATGAGCTGGCCGACGCCCTGCTGGAAGGGGCGAAGGATGCCCTGCGCGCGCAGAATGTTTCGTTCGACGTGGTCACCGTGCCCGGCGCGCTGGAGGTGCCGACGGCCATCGCCCTGGCGGTGGAGGCCGGCCGCTATCCGACCGCCCCGCGCTATGACGGCTTTGTCGCCCTTGGCTGTGTGATCCGGGGCGAGACCTATCATTTCGAGATCGTCTCGGATCAGTCGGCGGCCGGCCTTCGCCGGCTGGGTCTGGACGGTGTGATCATCGGCAACGGCATCCTGACCACGGAGGACGAGGCCCAGGCCTGGACCCGGGCCCGGATCAGTGAGGGTGACAAGGGCGGTGGCGCTGCGCGGGCCTGTCTGGATCTCATTGCCTTGCGCAAGCGGCTGCGCGTAGGACTGGGGGCGTGACCGAACCCGCCAGCCTCCAGTCCGTTCTCGAACAACTCGCCGAGGCCGAAAAGCAACGTGCCGAGCCGCAGCTGACCAGTCGTCAGCGGCGCGCCCGCACGGTGGCGCGTCTCGCCGCCGTCCAGGCCCTGTACCAGATGGAACTGGCCGGCGAGGGCGTGGACACGGTCATCACCGAATTCGCCAACCATCGCTTTGACGCAGACATGGAAGGTGAACCCTTGGCCGAGGCCGATGAGGCCTGGTTTGCGGGCATTGTGCGGGGTGTGGTCGAGAGCCAGCGTGAGATTGACGCGGCTGTAAAAGCCAGGCTGGCGTCGAACTGGCGGCTGGAGCGGCTGGATTCCACCCTGCGGGCCCTGTTGCGGGCCGGGGCATGGGAGCTGCGCGACTGTCAGGACGTGCCGCGCGAGATTGTCATCGATGAGTATGTCGAACTGGCCAAGGCCTTCTTCGATGATGCCGAGGCCAAATTCGTCAATGCGGCGCTGGATGGCGTCGCCCGGGACGTCCGACCGAAAGACTGAGGTGAACCCATGCCCGCGGTCGATGTCGCCGGCGAGTTCGAAACCATCCAGCGCCTTTTTGCGCCGCTGGCTCACCCGGATTGGGGTCGGGGTCTGGCGGACGATGTCGCCGTGGTGCCTTCGAGGACAGGCCATGATCTGGTTCTGACCAAGGATGCGATCGTCGAAGGCGTGCACTTCCTGGCCACGGATCCGCTCGATACGGTGGCCCGGAAGTTGATGCGGGTGAACCTTTCCGATCTCGCGTCCAAGGGTGCTGACCCTTTCGGCTATCTGCTGGCCTGTCACTGGTCTTCGCGCTGCGGCTGGCCTGAACGCATGGCCTTCGCGGACGGTCTGCGCGCTGACCAGTCGGTGTTCGGCGTCTCCCTGTTGGGAGGCGATACGGTCAATACGCCGGGGCCGGCCAGTTTTTCGATGACCCTGCTTGGCTGGATCCCGACGGGGCGTACGGTGAGTCGGGCCGGTGCCAGGCCCGGTGATCTGGTCTTCGTCACCGGTTCGATCGGTGACGGCTGGCTGGGTCTGGAGGGAGTGCAAGGCCGGCTCTCGCTGGATGCCGGTCAGGTCAGCGCGTTGTCGGCCCATTATCGGACGCCGACGCCGCGCGTCGACTTTGCCCTGCCAATACGGGGCATGGCCACCGCCGCCATTGACGTCTCGGACGGCCTGATCGCCGACCTTGAGCATCTGGCCGCAGCCAGCGGCGTGCGCGTTGAGATCGACCTCGAGACGGTTCCCCTTTCCGCAGCCGCTCAAGCCTGGTTCGACGGCCAGGCTGATGAGCGGGCGGCGCTGGAGAAGCTGGTCACGGGCGGCGATGATTACGAAATTGCCTTCACAGCCCCGGCGCGCGACGAGGCCCGGCTTCGACGTGAAGCGGCGCTTCGGCATCTGCGCCTGACCCGCATTGGCAGGGTCACAACCGGCCAGGGCATTGCAGCCGGCTTCGGCGGCCGGCCGGTCACTTTCGTCCGCGGCGGTTTCAGGCACGGCTGACAACGATTTCTCAAGGCGTCGGCGTCATTCTTTCGATATGCGCCGTCGTGATCTTGTTGCCACCGCCGCCGTCCTTGCAGCTGCCGCCCGCCCGGCGCTGGCAGAAGAGGCACCAGCGGGCGGACAGAACCTGAATCTGAACATGCCCAGCATCGGTCTGCCGGTTATCGTGGGCGGAAGACTGCGCAACTATATCTTTGTCTCACTTCGACTGCATCTCGGCGGCGCGGCGACGCCACAGACGATGCGGGCCAAGGAGGCCTTCCTGCGCGACGCCCTGGTCCGGGCCGCCCACCGGACGCCATTCGTGCTCCCAGACGACTGGAACCGAATCGATGCGGCGGCTGTCTCCGCCGGCATGATGCGATTTGCTGCGACCATTGCCGGGCGTGGCTCGGTCACGCGGGTTGATGTTGTCAGTCAGGCCCCGCGTCAGCAGGTCCGGGTTCTGACCGGCTGATCAATATCGCCTGTTGCGTCGCCTGCCGGGATTTGGCACGTTTCGGCCGCAATTCCCCAAGGACGCAACATGCGTCCGGTGCGCACGGGGGGACCGGAAGGCGGAAAGAGGCGGCTAACGCCCACCGCGCCAAGGGACCGGGCGTTTGAAGATCACAGGATTTGGAAACGTTATGAGCAACTATCTGTGGCTGGTCATCGCCGCAGGCGCGCTGGGGGTCCTTTATGGACTGGTCCAGACCGCCTCGCTGATGAAGGCCAGTACCGGCAACGACAAGATGCGCGAGATCGCCGCGGCGATCCAGGAAGGCGCCTCGGCCTATCTGCGGCGGCAGTACACCACCATCGCCATGGTCGGCGTGGTGATCCTGGTCGCCGCCTATTTCCTGATCGGTGAATGGGCTGCGATCGGCTTCGTCATCGGCGCGGTCCTGTCGGGCCTGGCCGGTTTCGCCGGTATGCTGATCTCGGTACGCGCCAATGTGCGCACCGCGCAGGCGGCGTCCGAGAGCCTCGGCAAGGGCCTGGACCTGGCATTCCGCTCGGGGGCCATTACCGGCATGTTCGTGGCGGGCGGAGCGTTGCTCGGCGTGGCCGGCTATTACGCCATCCTCACGGCGGGCCTGGGCTTTGCGGCGACCAGCCGCGAAGTCATTGACGGCCTCGTGGCCCTCGGCTTCGGTGCCTCCCTGATCTCCATCTTCGCCCGTCTGGGCGGCGGCATCTTCACCAAGGGTGCCGACGTGGGCGGCGACATGGTGGGCAAGGTTGAGGCCGGCATCCCTGAGGATGACCCCCGCAACGCCGCCACCATCGCCGACAACGTCGGCGACAACGTCGGCGACTGTGCCGGCATGGCCGCAGACCTGTTCGAGACCTATGCGGTGACCACGGTCGCCACCATGGTGCTGGCGGCGATCTTCTTCCGCGACCAGCCCTATGTCGAAACCATGATGCTGCTGCCGCTGGCCATCTGCGGCATCTGCGTGGTGACCTCGATCATCGGCAGCTTCTTCGTCCGTCTGGGCAAGAGCCAGAACATCATGGGCGCCCTGTATCAGGGGCTGATCGTCACCGGCGTGCTGTCGGCAATCGCGGTGTATTTCGTGATCGACGGCCTGGTCACCGGCCCGATTGTCACCAACACCGGCCTGACCATCGAACCCATGAGCCTGTTCTGGTCCGGCATGGTCGGGCTGCTGGTCACCGCGGCCATCGTGGTGATCACCGAATACTACACCGGCTCGAACTTCCGCCCCGTGCGGTCGGTCGCCAATGCCTCGGTTTCGGGCCACGGCACCAACGTCATCCAGGGTCTGGCCGTCTCGCTCGAGTCGACCGCCCTGCCGGCGATCACCATCATCGTCGGCATTGTCGCCTCCTATCAGCTGGCCGGTCTGTTCGGCATCGCCATCGCGACCACCACCATGCTTGGCGTGGCGGGGATGATCGTGGCGCTGGATGCCTTCGGTCCGGTCACCGACAACGCCGGTGGCATCGCTGAAATGGCGGGCCTGCCGGCCGAAGTGCGTCATTCGACCGACGCCCTCGATGCGGTCGGCAACACCACCAAGGCCGTCACCAAGGGCTATGCCATCGGTTCGGCCGGCCTCGGTGCCCTGGTGCTGTTCGCGGCCTATACGTCCGACCTGGACTATTTCGCCGCCAATCCGGACATCTATCCCTTCTTTGCCGGCATGGCCGAGATCGATTTCGGCCTGACCAACCCCTATGTCGTCGTCGGCCTGCTGTTCGGGGGGCTGCTGCCCTTCCTGTTCGGTGGCATGTCGATGATGGCGGTCGGACGTGCGGCCGAGTCGGTCGTGGCCGAGGTGCGTCGCCAGTTCCGCGAGAACCCGGGCATCATGACCTATGAGGTCAAGCCCGAGTACGGCCGGGCCGTCGACATCCTGACCAAGGCGGCGATCAAGGAGATGATTGTTCCTTCGCTGCTGCCGGTTCTGTCGCCGATCGTCCTGTTCGTCGCGGTGCTGTCGATCTCTGACAAGGCCACGGCCTTCGCCGCCCTCGGTGCCATGCTGATGGGTGTCATCGTTACCGGCCTCTTCGTGGCCATCTCGATGACCTCCGGCGGCGGTGCCTGGGACAATGCCAAGAAGGTCATTGAAGAGGGCTTCACCGACAAGAACGGTGTCGTCCACGGCAAGGGCTCCGAGGCGCACAAGGCCGCGGTGACCGGCGACACGGTTGGCGATCCCTACAAGGACACCTCCGGTCCGGCGGTGAACCCGATGATCAAGATCACCAACATCGTGGCCCTGCTGCTGCTTGCAGTGCTCGCCAGCGGCAAGGTGTTCTAGAAGCGCGTGGCAAGACCTCCCGGCTCCGGCCGGGAGGTGACACGGCGTAAATCAAAGAGGCCCCGGAGAGCGATCTCCGGGGCCTTCTTATGTTTGCGCTCTCCGGAGGAGATCGATGGGTCCGGCCTACTCCCGGCGCTGCTG
Organism: Caulobacteraceae bacterium; assembly: GCA_947501315.1. GTDB lineage: Bacteria > Pseudomonadota > Alphaproteobacteria > Caulobacterales > Caulobacteraceae > Brevundimonas. The sequence goes on from CANMXH010000031.1 coordinate 6,734, forward strand.
GCCCGGGACGTCCTCGTCCGTGCGAGGCAGTTGGCCGCGTCCAACGTTGCCGAGCAGCTGCTCGAGGATGGTCAGCTGACGCCCGCGGGTCGGGGTCTCGCGATTGTTCATGGCCAAACGCTGGCCGTCATCGAGACCCAGGGTACGGACTTCCGACACCAGGCCCGCGTCAGTGAAGGTGATTTCCGTCACCGATCGCTGGGTCACCTGCGCCTGGTTGTAGGTGTATTTCTCGGTTACCTGGCTGATGTAGTACCAGACACTGTCGCGTTCAAAGGTCGAGGTCGTGGAGGGGGTTCCCAGACGGGTCAAGACGGTCTGTTTGGTGTCCGTGCCGGCGACGATGTCTGTGGGCTTGGCGTCGATCGCCTGAAAACCGTTCTGTCCCACGACGGGAGCGCATGCGCTGGTCAGGGCGAGGGCCGCTGCTGCGGCGATCAGGAGGTTGGTACGGAGCATTTGCGGTGCCTGCGACTTCAACAAGGTCTTTGACCTAACCGGACCCGAGCCTTAGTTCAACGGCACGGCGGAAAAGGGGCCGTATGATCATGCTTCAGAATCTGTTCCGAAACCGTCTCCATGAGCATCCGGGCCAGCGGCTGTATGCGGCGGCGGTGCGTCAGGCGCGCGATCCGGCTTTCTACACCCGGCTGGGCGTAGCCGACCGCATTGACGCGCGTTTCGAGCTCTACACCCTGCATGTCCTGCTCCTGGTCATGCGCCTGCGTGATGAAGGCCCCCAAGGGGCCGAGCTCGGACAGGATCTTTTCAACGTCTATATTTCGGCGCTGGACCATGCCCTGCGTGAGCTGGGCGTCGGTGATGTCTCGGTGGGCAAGAAGATGCGCAAACTGGGCGAGGCCCTGTACGGTCGGATGGCGATCTATGAGCCCGCCCTGCGCGATGGCGATGCGGCGACCCTCGCCGCAAGCCTGGCCCGCAATGTCTATGAGAGCGAGATCGCCACGACCGGAGGGGCTCTGGCCGCCTTCGCCCTGTCCAGCCGCGCCCGACTTGCGGAACAGACTCTTGAAGCTGTCGCCAAGGGCCCGGCCTGGGCGGAGATCGCCGAATGAGCCTCCCGGACCTGCCTTACAGCGAGCCTGTGCGGCTGCATCAGCTGGGCAGCGGGGTGAAGCGGACCCTCGAGCCCGACGCACCGACCCGGGCCAGGATCGTCAGGGCCCTGGATCTTGCCTCGCTGGACGCCTTTACAGCAGAGATGGAGCTGGTGCCGTCGCCGGTGGGCTGGCGCCTTTCGGGCCGGATCCGTGCCAGCCTCGCCCAGACCTGCGGCATCACCCTTGAGCCGCTTCCGATCGAGATCGATGCGCCGTTCGCCCTGACCCTGGCCGAGTCGGTGGAGGAGGACTCTGAAGAGATCATCATCACCCTCGACGACGAATCGCCCGACGTGATCGAGAACGGCCAGATCGATCTGGGGCAATATGCGGTCGAACAGCTGGCGCTGAGGCTCGATCCGTTCCCGCGCAAACCGGGTGCCGAGTTCGTTCAACCGCCCGAACCTGCTGAAATTTCACCGTTCGCAGTGTTGAAACAGCTACGGGCCTCTGACGAAGGTTGACGCAGGGGTGGGGCGGTTGCATCCCCCCGATGCGGCGCTATCGTCGCCAAAACTGACAAGCGCCGGGCTGACGGCGCGACGGAGTCGAAACGACTTGTCATCCCCAATCCTTATTTCGCTCGACGCCATGGGCGGTGACCACGGTCCGTCTGTCGTGGTGCCCGGCGTGCGTGATTACCGAAACCGTCATGGCGGTGAGGGCGTGCGCTTCATCCTGCACGGCGACGAGACAGCGATCCGCGCTGAGATGGTCAAGGTCGGCCTGACCGATGAGGTCTGTATCGTGCGCCACACCGACAAGGTCGTGGCCATGGACGAAAAGCCCGCCCAGGCCATGCGCAGGGGCAAGGGCTCCAGCCTGTGGAATGCCATTGAGGCGGTCAAATCGGGCGAGGCCGGCGCCATGGTCTCCGCGGGCAACACCGGCGCCCTGATGGCCATTTCCAAACTGCTGCTGCGGATGTCCGCGCCGGGGCTTGAGCGGCCGGCCATTGTCGCGAGCTGGCCCACTCCCAAGGGCTATACAGCGGTGCTCGATGTCGGTGCCAATATCGAAAGCGACGCGGCCCAGCTGGTCGAGTTCGCCATCATGGGCGAGGCCTTCATGACCGCCGTACACGGGGTTGCGAAGCCGACGATCGGCATTCTGAACGTCGGCTCCGAGGACATGAAGGGCCATGAGGCGGTGCGCGAGGCAGCCCGCCTGCTGCGCGAGGGCGGCTTCGGGCTGGACTATTACGGATTCGTCGAAGGCACCGACATCTCCAGGGGCACGGTGGATGTGGTTGTGACCGACGGCTTCACCGGCAATATCGCGCTCAAGACCGCTGAGGGTCTGGCCAAATTCATAGCCGCGCTGATGAAGGAGGCCCTGACTTCCAGCCTCATCGCAAAACTGGGTGCCCTCCTGGCCATGTCGGCCCTGAAAAGGATGAGCCAGAAGATCGACCCCAACGCTATCAACGGAGGCCCCCTGCTCGGGCTGAATGGTGTTGTGGTTAAAAGCCATGGCGGGGCCACCCCGGGCGGTTTCGGTGCCGCCATCCGGGTGGCTGTTGAACTGGGCCGCAGTGACTATATGGAACAGGTAGGGGTCAATCTGCAGCGGCTGACCGCCCTGCTTGCGAGGCCCAATTTCAGTTCGGCGGATGAACCCGTCGGGGAGAACACTCAGTGAGCGTCGTCCGCAGCGCCGTGACCGGCGTCGGCTCCTTTCTGCCGGAACAGGTCGTCACAAACGCTGATCTTGCAGAAATCGTCGACACTTCGGACGCGTGGATTCAGGAACGGACAGGTATCAAACAGCGGCATCGCGCTCGCGACGACCAGCCGACCAGCGATCTGGCCACGGAAGCTGCCAGAAGGGCCCTCGTCGACGCCGGCCGGACCGAGGCGGATGTTGACCTGATCATCGTGGCGACCACGACGCCTGACATGACCTTCCCCTCGGTCGCCTCTATTGTGCAGCGCAAGCTGGGCGCACCGGTCTGTATTGCCTTTGACGTCCAGGCGGTCTGCTCGGGTTTTGTCTATGCCCTCAGTATCGCCGACGGCTTCGTCGCCCGGGGACAGGCCAGATGTGCCCTCGTTATCGGTGCCGAGGAGATGACCCGGCTGATGGACTGGACCGACCGCTCCACCTGTGTCCTGTTCGGAGACGGGGCCGGCTGTGTCGTGGTCGAACCGCGCGAAGGGCAGGGGACCAAGGCTGATCAGGGCCTGCTGGGGTTCGCCTTGCGCTGCGACGGCACCAAGACCGATCTGCTTTATGTCGATGGCGGCCCGGCAACGACCGGGACCGTCGGTCATCTTCGCATGGCCGGGAACCAGGTCTTCCGCCACGCCGTGGTCAATATTGCAGAGGCGATCACCGCCGCCTGCGACGCCTCGAACATCGAGGTGGCGGATGTCGACTGGTTCGTACCGCATCAGGCCAATCAGCGGATCATCAAGGGCGTCGGGGATCGGCTCGGCCTGGACGAGAACAAGGTCATTTCGACCGTGGCCATGCATGCCAACACCTCAGCCGCCTCGATCCCGCTGGCCCTTGATGCAGCGATTCAGGACGGTCGGATCAAGCGCGGCGATCTGGTTCTGCTGGAAGCCATGGGCGGTGGGTTGACATGGGGCGCCTGCGCGTTTCGCCTGTAGGACGATTTCCGGCTTTCCATTTGACGGCGCTTGCCCTTTTATGTCCGTCGACCGACCTTTGAAGGGGAGTGGACCTTTGGCCGAACACCAGACCCTGACGCGTGCGGACCTTTGCGAAGCAGTTCACGAGGAGGTGGGGCTGTCCCGGCAGGAGTGCTCAACCCTCGTAGAGCGCACGCTCGAGCTGATCATCGAATCGCTGGAACGCGGCGAGACGGTGAAACTGTCAGGGTTCGGCGTCTTTCAGGTCCGTGAAAAGCGCGCCCGCATGGGCCGAAATCCCAAGACCGGTCAACCCGCGGCAATCCATCCGCGCCGCGTCATCAGTTTCCGCGCCTCGCAGATCATGAAGGGCCGGGTTCACGATGCCGTCGTGAGCGCCTGACGCCTGTGGCGAAGAGCCCCGATGCCTTCCGGACCATTTCAGAAGCGGCCGCAGAGGTCGGCGCGCCGCAGCATGTTTTGCGCTTCTGGGAATCGAAATTTCCCTTTCTGACGCCCCTGAAAAGAGCGGGAGGGCGCCGCTTCTACCGGCCGCAGGATGTGGTTCTGCTCAAGGCGGTGAAACGGCTGCTGCATGAGGACGGCCTGACCATCAAGGGCGTCCTGCGCCTGCACAAGGACCAGGGGACCAGGCGTCTGGCCCACTATGGCGACCCCGACGGCATTGTGACGTTCGAGCCTGAAGGTTCCGGCCCGGCGACTGCTCCGCCTTCGGGGACGACAGGCCTGCCGTCGATCCGCCTGCGTCAGGTATTGGCAGAACTGGAAGGCGCACGGGCCCGCCTTGAAGTCGTCCTGTCCAGAAGCGCCTAGAACAAGACCGGCCCGGCAGGCTGTGCTCCGGAAAGACCCGGATTTCGCTTCGGCTTCATGCAGGGGCCGGATTCGCGGTGTCGATAGAATCGTGGAGCGAGCCATCTCGACCGATCGGTCTTCGCGGACTGCTTTTTCGGTTTGCGGCACCGCGAACCCCGTCTATACGGAGCGCCTCTCGGAGCGTGGCGCAGCCTGGTAGCGCACTTGACTGGGGGTCAAGGGGTCGCAGGTTCGAATCCTGTCGCTCCGACCATCTTCCCTTTTGAAGACGGTTGGTCAGGGGGGTCGCTTTAGAGCGGCCCCTCCGTCGATCCCGCCGGTGCCGGCCGCCTCGGACTGCGCCTCGCGCAAAGGGCCCTGTCCCTCCGCCGTTCTGACCCAAGGAGAGGGCCCAGCGGCCGGGGTGCTCGATGCACAATGTTCGGTGAACTTGCCTGGCCGTCTGCCAGCCGCTAGGCACGTGCGGGGCTGTCTCCGGGGCAGGGTATAGGCACTATGAGCTTCTTCAGCACGCTGTTCGGCGGCAGCAAGCGGAGTGCGTCACCCGCACCGCTCGCCGCGCTTCGCGGGATGATCGATTCCGGCCTGGTCACGATTGCGGCGCAGCCACGCAACAATGCGCTCGATCTGAACGACCGCACTATCAAGCGGCTTTATGTCTTCCTGATCGATCACGATTATCCGGGCGGATCGGCGGCCATGCACAACGCCGTGTTCGCCAGATATCGCCTGCCCTACCGGAGCTGTTTCATGATCGGCGACCCGGCGCGGGTGGCCGAGATCATGGTCGGGCTGCGTGGATGCGCGATCTATAGCGGGGGCGGGGCGGGATCAGGCTTCAAGGACAAGATCGCCGCCTCGCTGGACGGCCTGGCCCCGTCGGCAAAGGCGATCGGCAGCGTCAACGTAATCGCGCGCGAAGCGAGCGGTTTTGTCGGGCATAACACCGACGGAGTCGGGTTCGTGGCCGGCCTGCTCAACGAATATCCGGACTGTGTAGCCGGGAAGAAGTTGGTCATCCTGGGCGCTGGCGGAACCGCGCTGCCGATCTCCTACGAACTTGCCAAGCAAGAGCCGAGCGAGGTCGTGATCGTGAACCGGACCGTCGCCAAGGGTCAGGTGATCGCCGATCTGATCGCGCCGATGACCCAGGCTCGCGCCGTGGGTGAAGATGTGCTGGGCGATGAACTCGCGACGGCCGGGCTGGTGGTCAATACCTCGAACAAGGGCGCGCAGCCGAACGAGAAGTTCAGCGCCTTTGCCGCGATGACCGGCGATGTCGCGGGTGATCTCGCGCAGTCGAAGGCCAATCTGGCGCGGCTGCCCAAGCGGGCGATCGTGGCTGACATCCTGCTCGAGGATTTGCCGCTGACCCTGAAACTGGCGCGTGACGCCCGGCACCGCACCCATTCCGGTCGGCACATGAACCTGTTCCAGGCTGCGCCAGCCTTCAAGATACTGACCGGCCTCGACAAGCCGGAAGGGGTACTTCTCAAGATCATGCGGAAAGCCGTGCGATGACCTTTGGTGCCATGGCCGGGTCACAGCGCATCGGCTCGCCGCCGCCGCTGGATATGCCGCGGGACGAGATGGCGTTTCGGCGTCGGTACGAATCCTTGTTGTTCGCCCGGACCCTGACGACGGTGTTCCGCCCGGGCAACCGGCTGTGGCCCAACTGGCGGGGCTATCGGCCCAATGAGATCGTTACCGCGCGGGTGATTGCCCGGCCCGGATCGGATGCTCTGGGCATCCCGCCCGAATTCACCGCCACGCGGACCCGGATCGAGATCGTCGACATCCGGGTGCTCTCGCCGGAGGCGCTTACGGCCGAGGATTTTGTCGGTTCATCGCCCGATGTGCATGATGTCCGGTCGCTGCTCGTCCATCTGCTCGGCATCTACGGGCGGCCTCTGTCCGTATTCGGCGATGTCGTGACGCGGATCCAGTTCGCCTATCGGGACCGCGACTGATCGCCCTTTCCGGTTCATTGCCCCCTTTGGTGCGCGTGAGCCCCGGACGCGGTAGCCGTCCCCCCGGGACACTATTTTCGCTTGCGTTCCGCCCAGCTCAGCAAAGGGATCAGCGGGATGCCCCAGGCGATTCCGGCGATGCCATAGAAGACCAGGTCGATCCACATCGAGGCGGGCAGGCGATCGCCGATGGCCACCACAGCCCAGACGTAGAAGGCGAGGAAGCCGAGGGCGCCGATGGCGGCGACGAAACGGCGGATCCGGGGGGCCATTTCAGCGTTTGCTCCGGAAAAGGAAGAAGGCTCCGAGGGCAAGGGTCGCCGCGGCCAGTGACCAGAGGACCCAGGTCCATTCGTTCATCGTGCTGACGCCGAATACGCGAACCGCCAGGAACCAGCCCGAGACCGCAGCGACGGCGGAGACCAGGGAGGTTGCAAACAGCCCGCGGCGGCCGCTGACCAGATCGGCCAGCCAGGCCAGGGCGAATGCCCCGAGGACGGCGACGATGATTTCGACGTACGGCAACGGGCCTCTCCAGACTTGCGGCGATCCGACGCCGTAAAGCGACTCGATATCGCCGCACAGCGGGGGCATACCCGCGGGGCCGGCGTGATCCAGGAACGCAGGGGCACTGTAACGGTCAGGACGGCAGACGTCGAATGAAGCGTTTCATCGGTGGTGATCAAAACCGCGCAGTCGCGATATGGCTTTTCGGCTGTGCCGCCCTTGTGTTCGTCATGGTCGTGGTCGGGGGCATCACCCGCCTGACCGGATCAGGCCTGTCGATCACAGAGTGGAAGCCGATCATGGGGGCCCTGCCGCCGATGAACGCGGCCGACTGGCACGAGGCGTTCGAGAAATACCGCGCCATTCCGCAGTACACCCGGGTCAATGCCGGCATGAGTCTGGCCGAGTTCCAGGAAATCTTCTGGTGGGAATGGGCCCATAGGTTGCTGGGGCGGGTGATCGGAGCGGCGTTCGCCCTGCCGTTCGTCGTCTTCCTTATCCTTCGCCAGATTCCCCGGCGGCTGGTCGTGCGCTGCGCCATCCTGCTGGCCCTCGGTGGGCTGCAGGGCCTGATCGGCTGGTGGATGGTTTCCAGCGGCCTGTCCGAGCGGGTCGATGTCGCCCCCGAGCGGCTGGCGACTCATCTGGGTCTGGCCCTGCTGATCTTCATGGGTCTGATCTGGACCGGTATGGAGGCATGGAACGGCGAATCGCCCGGCCGTCCGCCGGTGGTCTGGAGCCGCGGCGCTGTGGTGCTCCTCGGAGCCGTCTTCTTCCAGTGTCTGCTGGGCGGGCTGGTCGCCGGGTCCAAGGCCGGGTTCATCTACACGGACTGGCCCCTTATGAACGGGGCGGTGCTGGCACCGGTGGATTGGGGTCCGGGCGGGCTTGCCTTCCTGCATGACCAGGCGCTGGTGCAGTTCAATCACCGCATCTGGGCCTATGTCCTGCTGATCGGCGGAACTGGCTATGCAGTGCAGGCCTGGCGCTGGCGGCTGGCCGAGGGACTCGGGGCGGCAGCTTTTGCGGTCGCGGGGGCTCTATGGCTGCAGGCCTTGCTCGGGATCGCGACCCTTATGAGCGCCACACCCCTGTGGCTGGGGGCCCTGCACCAGGCCGGTGCGGCGCTGGTGCTGGCGATGGCGACGCTTAACCTGTGGCTGGTGCGCCGCTCCCAAGGCCGGCTGTTTACGTCCGGACCGAGGTCCAGGGGCCTCTGATTGCGTAGGTGATACCGGGGTACTGGAGGTTGACGAACATCACAGATCCATCCGGTGAGAAACACGCTCCCGCGAACTCGGAGTTTCCCGTGAAGACGTTTCGGCCGATCGTGTAGAGCTTGCCATCGGGGGTGACGCCCCTGATGTGATTACGAACATCGCTGGAGTAGTTGTCCTCGCAGAGGATCAGGTGGCCCCATGGCGCGACCATCAGGTTGTCGACCATGTTCATCACGCGCTTGTCTGTGCTCTCGGCAAACAACTGGACTCTGCCGGGCCGACGGGACTCGCGTGGGCCGCCCTCGTCCGGCGACGGGACGTAACGCATGACCTGGCCCGCGCGGATCGGACCGCCGGACGTGGCCGTCAGATAGAGCTCGCCCTCGCCCCAGAAGATGCCTTCCCCGCGTGCCACCAGGGCCGCGCC
>CANMXH010000032.1 GCA_947501315.1 Caulobacteraceae bacterium
GCTCCCCGTTTGAGGGGTTGTCCTGCGGCGTACGCCGCGATGTCGACAAGTCACTGATCCCGCCGTGCCCGTTGTGCCTCCCGTTGTGTTCGTTGTGATGAACCAACCGATCCCATGGGCTGTCCCGTCGCCGAAAAAGTCCCTCATCGCCCAGATTCAGCTGATCTGACGCCCGGTCTGCGCCTATATTCGGTGTCGATGACCGAGGAGAGCTTTTCCGAACAGCAGGGTGCCGACCTGATCCGCGACGAGGCGCGCCGCGCCCCGGACAAGCCGGGCGTCTATCGGATGTATGGCGAGGACGGGACCTGCCTCTATGTCGGCAAGGCGAAGTCGATCAAGAAGCGCATCCTCCAGTATGCGCAGGGCCGGTTCCACACCCAGCGCATCGGCCTGATGGTGTCCCTGACCCGGTCGATGGAGCTGGTCATCACCGCCTCCGAGACCGAGGCCCTGCTGCTCGAATCCAGCTTCATCAAACAGCTGAAGCCGCGCTTCAACGTCGTGCTGCGCGATGACAAGTCGTTCGCCGAACTGATGATCCGCAAGGACCACCGCGCGCCCCAGGTCCGCAAGCATCGCGGGGCCCACACCACGCCCGGCGACTATTTCGGCCCCTTCGCCTCGACCTGGGCTGTGAACCGGACCCTGAACACCCTGCAGAAGGCCTTCCTCCTGCGGTCGTGCTCCGACAGCGTCTATGAGAGCCGCACCCGGCCCTGCATGCTGCACCAGATCAAGCGCTGCTCGGCCCCCTGCACCGGCCTGATCTCGCTCGAGGACTATGCCGGCCTGGTCGATGAGGCCTCGGCCTTTCTGAAGGGCCGGTCGCGTGCCGTCATCGCCCGCCTGTCCGACGAGATGAGCGCTGCCGCCGAGGCCCTGGACTATGAACAGGCCGCCCGCGTCCGCGACCGCATCCGCGCCCTGTCGGCCATCTCGATGGAAAACTCCGTCAGCGCCGAGGGCGTGGCCGAGGCCGATGTCTTCGCCCTGTTCAGCGAGGGCGGACAGGCCTGCGTCCAGGTCTTCTTCTATCGCGGCGGCCAGAACTGGGGCGGCCGGGCCTGTTTCCCGCGGGTCGACAGGACGGACACCGATCCCGAAATCCTCGCGGCCTTCCTCGGCCAGTTCTATGAGGACAAGCCGGTTCCGCGCCTGATCCTGTCCAATGTCCGGCCGCATGAGCTGGAACTGCTGGAAGAGGCCTTCTCCATGAAGGCGGCCGATGAAAAAGGGGGCCGCAAGGTCGAGATCGCCCGGCCGCTGCGCGGCGACAAGGCCGCCCTCGTCGACCACGCCCTGACCAATGCCCGCGAGGCCCTCGGCCGCAAGATGGCGGAGGGGTCGGCCCAGGGCAAAATCCTCGACGAGGTCTGCGAAGCCTTCGGCCTCGACAGCCGGCCCGACCGGATCGAGATCTATGACAATGCCCACATCCAGGGCACCAATGCCGTCGGCGGCATGGTCGTGGCCGGGCCCGAGGGCTTCCAGAAGTCGCAGTACCGCAAGTTCAACATCCGCGGCGAGGACCTGACCCCCGGCGACGACTACGGCATGATGCGCGAGGTCATGCGCCGCCGCTTTGGCCGTCTGGTCAAGGACGAGGACGCGGGCGAGGCGGTCGTCCGCCCCGACCTCCTGCTGATCGACGGCGGCGCCGGCCAGCTGGCCGAGGTGCAGGCCGTGCTGGCCGATCTGGGGCTGGACGACATCCTTGCCGTCGGCGTCGCCAAGGGGCCGGACCGCGACGCGGGCAAGGAGCATTTCTTCATGCCCGGCCGCCCGCCCTTCATGCTGCCGCTCAAGTCGCCGGCCCTGTATTACATCCAGCGCCTGCGCGACGAGGCCCACCGCTTCGCCAACGGTGCCCACGCCACCCGCCGCTCCATGGACATCAGGAAGAATCCGCTCGACGAGATCGAGGGCGTCGGCCCCGGCCGCAAGAAGGCCCTGCTCCACGCCTTCGGCTCCGCCAAGGGTGTCAGCCGCGCCGCCGTCGCCGATCTGGTCAAGGTCGAGGGGATCAACCAGCCGCTGGCGGAGCGGATTTACGGCTTTTTCCGTCCCTCTTCCTGACGGTACATCTGCGGAAGAGCCGCGCCGGACACCGGACCGTCAAGTCGGCCCCTCTGTCGCTGCGCAGTCCCTCTCCCCAGCGGCAACGGGAATGCCTATACCGACCCCATGCCCCAACACTCCCGCGCCGCCCTGCTCTCCGGTTATCACCGCTTTCGCGACAGCCACTGGCCCGAGGCCAAGGCCCAGTATGAGGCGCTCGCCGCTGACGGTCAGAAGCCCCACACCCTCGTCGTCGCCTGCTCGGACAGCCGTGCCGACCCGGCCCTGATCTTCGACGCCGCCCCCGGCCAGCTGTTCGTCGTCCGCAACGTCGCCAATCTGGTCCCGCCCTATGAGCCCGACGGCCTCCTGCACGGCGTCTCGGCGGCGCTGGAGTTCGGGGTCAAGGTGCTCAATGTCCGGCGCATCATGGTCATGGGCCATGCCCGCTGCGGCGGGGTCGCCGCCATGCTCAGCGGGGCTCCGGCGGACTGCCAGGACTTTGTCGCGCCCTGGGTGCAGCAGGGGGCGCCGGTCGTTCGCCGCGTCTGTGAGGCCTGCCCGCCCGAAGAGGTCGAACAGGTTGCGGAAGAGGCGGTGGTCCGCCTGTCGCTGCAGAACCTGCGCACCTTTCCCTGGATCGCCGAGCGCGAGGCTGCGGGCACCCTGGCCCTCAGCGGGCTTCATTTCGGCATCGCCGACGGGGTCCTGCGGTCGCTGGAAGGTCCGGGCCGGTTCGAGGTCATGGAATAGGGTCGCAAGACCGCACGGCTCGCTTCGACGCGCGAAGCATGGCAGCTTTCGGGTATCGGAGCGCCCCATGACCCCCAATCCCCACGCCAACCCCATTCCCAACATTCTGACCGGCCTGCGGCTGGTCGCCGGGGTGATCATGTTCCTGATCCTGGCGGGGGCGGCGCCGCAGGGCATTCCCTTCATGTCCGACTATCTGAGCCCGGACGACCAGTTCCGGTTCGGGCGCACGGCCTTCATCATCTACATCGTCGCGGCCTCGACCGACTGGGTCGACGGCTTCCTCGCCCGGCGCTGGCATTCGACCACCCGCTGGGGCGCCATCCTGGATCCGATCGCCGACAAGGTGTTGATCACCGGGGCCATCCTCGGCGTCCTGGCCTGGGGGGCCCTGCCGCAGATCGCCATCCCTTGTGGCCTGATCATGTTCCGTGAGTTCGCCGTCTCGGCCCTGCGCGAGACCGTCGCCGGCAAGGTCAAACTGCCGGTCACCCTGCTGGCCAAATGGAAGACGGTCCTGCAGATCGTGGCCCTCGGGGCCCTGCAGCTGGTGCTGCTGTGGGACGGCTTCGGCCTGCCGCTGGAATGGCAGCCCCATTTCCAGACCTTCGCCTATGTCCTGATCTGGATCGCCGCCATCGTCACCGTCTGGACCGGCTGGCAGTATTTCTCCAAGGCCCGGCAGAAGATGAGCCAGATCTAGGGAGTGGCGAGTGGCGAGTGATTAGTGGCGAGAGCCGCTCGCGGCGGAGCAGGGTCGGATGACTGCCTCGCCACTCGCCACTCGCCACTCGTCACTATTCAGCGGACGCCCAGCTCCGCCACCAGCCCGTCCATCCCGTACACATCCCTCAGCGCGACCGTCACCGCGCCGGTGGTCACGATCACCGAGCGGTTGACGTTGATGTCATAGCCATAGGCATTGCGCTGGGTCAGGACGGTGGAGTCGAAATTGGCCCCCACGATCTCGCCCGCCGCATTGACCACCGGCGAGCCGGACGAGCCGCCGATGGTGTCGGACGACACCGCCATGTTCAGCACCGTATCGCCGTCGATCCGGTCTGCCGCGTCCAGCAGCCGCGGCGCCACATCGAAGGGCGGGGCACCTGTCGCCCGGTCCCACAGCCCGTCGAAGGTCGTGAACGGACCCCAGCGCTGACCCGGAACGTCCGTGCCCTCGATCTTTCCATAGGTCAGTCGCAGCGTACCCGTCGCGTCCGGATAGACAGCATCGCCATAGGCGGCGAAGCGGGCGGCGGCCAGACGTTCCGACGCGCGATCGGTCGGCGCCTGCACGCGCGCTTCCCAGTCCGAACGGACGGCGCGGCTGTTGTCCTGCATGGCCCGGGCGAACACGATCATAGGATCGGTCGAGGCCAGGATAGCGTCCATGCCGCCTTCCCACAGGGCGCGACGCACGGCCGGGTCGCCCAGCGTCGTACCGGCGGTCAGTCGGACCGACTTGGCCTCCGGCGATTCCGGACCCAGCAGGGCACGGACCCTTGAATCGTCGACGGTCAGCCATTCACGGGTCTTGGACAGCCACCATTCCATCCGGACCTGATCCAGCGCCGGATAGACCGGCCGTTCGGCGAACAGGCCGGACTGGACGGCGGCCAGCCGGCTTTCGGCGAACTCGGGCAGGCGCTCCGCCGACGGTTTCGCCCGCTCCTGCGCCCCGCGCACCAGCGTCCGGGCCCAGCTGAACAGCTGCGAGCCGCCGCCGGCCTGGGTCTCGAGCATCGCATAGGCCGGATAGAGTTCGCGCTGGATCGGCTGCACCGCCGCCAGATCGGCCCAGGGATCGCCGACACGCGCGGTCAGGGCTGCGTCGGCCGCCACGCGCCGACGGAAGTCCGCCTCGCCCTCGGCCCGCCTTGCCATGAAGGCCGGATCGACCAGGGCCCGCATCCGCCCCAGGCCGCGCTTGTAGGTGTTCTCCAGCCCCACGATCGGGTCCATGGCGATGAAGGCGTTCTCCTCGCTCTCGGCCGCGAACCGGATCAGCCGGCCGCGCAGCTCGGAGGCCAGCAGCTGGTCCATCGGCAGGACCACGTCGCGGATGGTGAACAGCTGGTCCTGGGTCAGCAGTCGCTGGGTCGCGCCCGGGCTGCCCGAGACGAACACCGGCGTGCCCTCGACCGGCTGCGAGGCGTTCCACTTGAAATGGGTCGGCGTCGCGGCCGGGGCGTCATTCTCGTACAGGCGGATGAAGGCCGCATCGATGGCGAAGCGGGGGAAGCTGAAATTGTCCAGATCGCCACCGAAGGTCGCGGCCCGGTCCTCCGGGGCCCAGGCCAGCCGCACGTCAGTGTAGCGCTTGTAGGTATAGAGTTTGAACTGGCCACCCCGGTACAGGCTGACCACCTGACAGCGCCGGGCCGCGTCGCCGGCACAGGTCTCCTGCTCGATCCGGCCCGCCTCGGCGTCGCGCGCGCGGGTAAAGGCCTGGCCCTCCAGCCCGGCACCCGCCGCACGCATGCGTTCGGTGACGTCCGAGATGTCGGTCAGGATCTCCGCCGTCCCGCCCGGACATTTGCGCTCCTCCTCGCGGGTGCGCGGGGTGAATCCGGTCTCGGCATAGTTGACGGCCTGGGTCGACAGATTGGCCACACAGGTGGCGACGCAGTGGTTGTTGGTCATCACCAGCCCCTCGGCCGAGACGATCCCCGCCGAACAGCCCGCAAACCGCACCGAGCTCAACCGCACCCGGTCCAGCCACGCCTGGTCGATGTTCGTCCCCAGCGTCGCATTGGCCCGCGCAATGGGGAAGTTGTCGAAGGTCCACATGCCTTCCTCCGCCTTCGCCGCGGAACCGGCGGCGAGGGTCAGCATGGCAGCGGCGAGGGCATGGGTGAGGTTACGCATGGGGATCTCCACAAACTCGTTTTCCCTCCCCCCTCCGGGGGAGGGATGTCGCCGCGTCAGCGGCGACAGGGTGGGAGGGGCTCGGCGACGCGAATGCCGGCGCTTGCCGTGCGAAGCCCTCCCCACCCGGTCGCTGGTGCTTACTCCACCCCCAGCTCTTCCAGCAGGTTCGGGCTCGGATAGATGTTGCGCAGCGCCTCGGTGACTGCCGCCGTCGACACCGAAACCGTCCGGTTCAGCGTGCCGTCATAGCCATAGGCACCGCCCAGCGAGTGGATATTGCCGTCGAAGGCCGCACCGATGACCTCGCCGGCGGCATTGATCACGGGCGAGCCCGAGTTGCCGCCGATGATGTCGTTGGTGGAGGAGAAATTATAGACCGTCCCCGCGTTGACCCGGCTCTGGTTGTCGAGGAAGGCCTGGGCCGCATTGAACGGCTCGGCACCCGTGGCCCGCTCATACAGGCCGCCCATATAGGTGAAGGCCGGCACGGTGACGCCGCGATAGCTCCAGCCCTCGACCCGGCCATAGGACAGGCGCAGCGAGAAGGTCGCGTCCGGATACTGGTTGGTGCCATAGACCGCGAACCGGGCCTGGGCGACCTTTTCGGCCGCACGGGCGGTCGGCGCGTTGACCTCGGCGGACCAGCGCGCGCTGATCGCGGCTGCGGCGGCGTCATTGGCGATGATGAAGGCCAGCAGGGGATCGGCGGCGGCCATCTGTTCCGTGGTCATGGCGGCGGCCTCGGCGCGGAAGGCGGCCTCACCCATCCGGGTCGTCGAGATCAGCCGGTCGGCCAGGGCTTCGGGGCTCTCGCGGCCCAGCAGGGTCTTCACCTCGGGATGGTCGACGGTCAGATATTCGCGGGTCTTGGACAGCCAGTAGCGCAGACGGATTTCCTCCATCTCCATGGCGATCGGCGTCTCGGTCCCGACGGCGGCGATCATGCGCCCGCGCTGCGCCTCGGTCATCGTCGGGTTCTTCGATGCCCGCACGATGGCCCGGGCCATCTGGTACAGGGTCGAACCGCCGCCGGCGGCCTGGTCCAGCTGGCGGGCCGGCAGGAACAGCTCACGCGCCGTCGCCTGCACCCGTTCCAGGTCCGCCCAGGGGTCACCGATCTGCTGCACCAGGGCCGGATCGGCGGCCACGCGGGCGCGCAGCTCGGTCTCGGCGTCACGCCGCGCGCCGAGGAAGGCCGGGTCCAGCAGGGCCTGATGCTGGCCGTACTGGGCCTTGAAGCTGTTCTCGAGGCCGAAGATCGGGTCGAACGACAGCCGCTTGGCCTCGTCGCCGGTCAGCGAATACTCCAGCAGACGTCCGCGCAGTTCCGAGTTCTGGATCAGCGTCAGCGGCAGCTGCTGGTCGCGCAGCCGCTCCAGCTGGCTCATCGTCAGCAGGCGCGAGGTCGAGCCGGGGTTGCCGGCCACGAAGACGGGGTCGCCTTCCGCCGGGGCGTTGGGATTCCAGCGCAGGAAGCCGGGGCTCTCAACGGGCCGGCCATCCTCATAGGCGCGCAGGAAACCGGCATCGAGGGCGTAGCGCGGGAAGTTGAAATTGTCCGGGTCCCCACCGAAGAAGGCCGCCTGGTTCTCGGGGGCGAACACCAGCCGGACGTCGTCATAGCGGCGGAATTTGTACAGGGCGTAGCGGCCACCGCGGTAGAAGCTGATGACCTGACAGTTGAATTTCGGATCACCGGCGCAGGCCTCGGTCTGGATCGCATTGGTCTCGGCGGTGCGGGCCGCATTGAAGGCCGCGCCTTCGAGTCCGGCACCGGCCCCCAGCACCCGGTCGGTCACATCTACGATGTCGACCAGCACCTCGGCGGTCTGTCCCGGGCAGCGCTTCTCTTCCTCGCGGTTGGCGGTCAGGAAGCCGTTCTTCACATAGTCCTGCTCGGGCGAGGACAGCTCCTGCACGCAGCCGACGACACAGTGCCAGTTGGTCAGGATCAGGCCCTGATCCGAAACGAACGAGGCCGAGCAGCCCTGGATGCGGACGGCGGCATTGCGGACCCGGTCCAGCCAGGCCTGGTCGATCCGGGTGCCGTATTTGTCATTCACCGTCTGGATCGGGAAATTGTCGAAGGTCCACATGCCTTCATCGGCGCGGGCGGTGGATGGCGTGGCCATCACGGCCAGGAAGCCGGCGACAGCGGCAATCGAGGCGGTCGCCGACACGGCGGCGCGGAGCGAGCGAAGCATCATTCTGCGAATTCTCCCGGGGTGTCGGCGGGGGTCGCCGATCGTTGCTCCCTGCATAGACACGATGAACGGTTTTCGTCCATCGCGACGCTTCCGGTCTTACAAATCCGTAACGGTGATCGCCTTAACCAGATTTAACTTGGCCCCGGTCCCTTGCATCGTCAGATAGCGTTCAACGTTCGGGGTCTTTCCGTTTCCATGTCGCTTGCACTCTCAACCCTCCTCTATGAGTGGCGGCGCTATATGGCCGCCGTGATGGCCCTGGCCCTGTCGGGTCTGCTCGTGCTCGGCATGGCCGGCGTGTTCATCGGCATCGGCAAGGGCTTCACCGCGACCATCGAGCGCTCGAGCGCCGACATCATCATCATGCAGCCGGGTGCCAAGTCGCTGATCGGGGGACCATCCGGCGTGCCGCGGCGTTTCATCCCTCTGGCCTACAACCACCCCGAGGTCGTGGAGGTCCAGCCGCTGGACGGCGCGGGCGGCAGTTTCCAGTCGATCAAGAACGTCGATCCGACCAAATCCGCCGCCGACCGGGCCCGCGAAGGCGCACCCAAACAGAATTTCGTCCAGGCCTCGATCATCGACACGACGCCGGGGGCCGTGACCATCCCCACCGACTATTCGCCCGAACTGGTCGAGGCCCTGCGCCAGCCTTATACGGTCGCCATCGACGAGACGGCGTTGAAAGCCTTGGGCGTCAAGCTGGGCGACAAGGCGCTGTATAATGGCCAGACCGTCACGGTCGCCGCCGTCCTGCGGGGCTATCCCAACATGATGCAGTCAACCGTGGTGATGTCGCGCGACACCCTGCGGATGGTGGGCCAGGCCGACACGGGTCCGCGCGTCGGTCCCCTGATGGTCAAGCTGCGCGATCCCGGCCGGGCCAAGATCGTGGTGGAACAACTCAATGCCATTGGCAATGGCCAGTGGAAGGCCTGGACTCGGCAGGAACTGGCCGACGCCAACCAGAGCGCCATGTTCGACCAAGGGCCGCTGATCATCATCCTGGGTGGCGTCACCTTCGTCGGCATCATCATCGGCGTGGCCATCACCTGGCAGACCCTGCGCGGAGCCATAATGGCCAACATCAAGGAGTTCGCCTCGCTCCGGGCGCTCGGCGTCGGGATGGGCAGTCTTCGCCGGATCGTGGTCGAGCTCAGCTTCTGGGTCGGGGTGGTCGGGGTGGCCGCCGCCATCGGCCTGACCTGGCTGGTCGCCCTGTTCGCGGGCTCCCAGGGCGTGCTGATCGCGCTGCAGCCCTTTGCCCTGATGGTCGTGGGTGGCGGGCTGATCGCGATCGCCATGGTGTCAGGCCTGCTCTCGCTCGGCGTCCTCAAGAACAGCCAGCCTGCGGATCTTCTGCGATGACCGCTCACACCAAGGCGCATGGAAAACACGGCGACTTCGCGATCGAGGCCAAGGGGCTGGTCAAGCGGTTCAAGTCCGGCAAATCCTTCATCGAGGTGCTGAAGGGCGTGGACTTCGACGCCCGCCACGGCGACCTGACCATGGTCATGGGCCCGTCCGGCTCCGGCAAATCGACCCTGATCGCCGCCCTGTCCGGTCTGCTGCGCCCGGAAGAGGGCCGGGTCGATACGCTCGATGTCGATGACCTCTGGAAGCTCTCGTCGGGCAAGATCGACAAATTCCGCCTCGACCACTGCGGCTTCATCTTCCAGGGCTTCAACCTCTTCCCGGCCCTGACCGCCCTGCAACAGGTCGAGGTGGTGCTGAAATTCCAGGGCCTGTCCAAGGGCGACGCCAAACGTCAGGCGACGGCGACCCTAAAGGAGGTCGGCCTCGGCAACCGCCTGAACCAGCGGCCTTCGGCCCTGTCCGGCGGCGAGAAGCAGCGTGTCGCCATCGCCCGCTGCCTGGCCAAGAATCCGCAGATCCTGTTTGCCGACGAACCGACCTCCGCCCTCGACGGCGAGAACGGCCAGATCGTGATCCGCCTGCTGCGCCGCGCCGCCACCGAACACGGTGCCGCGGTCATCTGCGTCACCCACGATCCCCGCCTCGAGGAATGGGCGGATCGCGTCATCAAGATCGAAGACGGCATCATAATCTCCGATGAGCGCCGCACCCCCAATCCCGACGCCAAGCTTGCGTCGCACTGAACCGCCTCAGGAACTCCGTCATGCCCGCCTTCCTCAAGAACAAATGGCTCTGGATCGGCCTGGTGCTGATCGCCGTCATCGTCGTCGGCTACAACTATATGCAGAGCGCCGACAAGGCGAAGAAGGCCGAGGCAGAGAAGACCGAGGCCAACCGGGTCGAGAGCCCCTATGCGGCCATCGCCAACGGCAAGGTCGATGTCGAGGGTGGCATCATCCAGATTGCGGCTCGCCGCGGCGGTGTTGTGCGTGAGGTGCTGGTGCAGGAGGGCGACCGTGTCGTCGCCGGCCAGATCCTCGCCCGCCAGGAAGACGATGAGCCCCGACTGGCCCTGCAGAGCGCCAATGCCGACGTCGCCCAGGCCGAAAGCCAGCTGCGCCTGATCCAGGTCGAGATCCGCACCGCCCAGCGCGAACACGATCGTCTCGCCCGGCTGGTCGCGTCCAATTTCGTCGCCGGCTCGCGCATGGATCAGGCCCGCGACGCCATCGCCACGGCCCAGGCCCGGCTCGGTTCGCAGCAGGCCAGCGTCCAGACCGCCCGCGCGCGCCGCGACCAGGCCGCCTACAATGTCGAGCTGACGGTGATCCGGGCCCCGCAGGACGGCCGGATCGTGCGCCGCTACGCCAATCCCGGTGCCGGTGCCTCGACCCTGAACGTGTCCAACATGTTCGACCTCGAGCCTGACGCTCCCCGCATCGCCCGCGCCGAGATCGTCGAGAGCGACATTCCGAACATCAGCCCCGGCCAGGCCGTCGAGATCACCCCCGAGGGCGATCCGACCAAGGTCTATGTCGGTGCCGTTCTCCGCCGCGCGGCCGTCTTCGGCGCCCGGAAACTGGCCTCGGATGACCCGTCGCAGCGCTCGGACGAGCGGGTGGTCGAGGTCGTCGTCAGTGCGGGCGACGCCCCGCTTCTGATCGGCCAGCGCGTGCTGGTGAAGTTCATGAAGCCCGGCGAAACCGCCGGCGCTCCCCGCCCGGCCTCGACCGGCGTCCCCGCCGGCCGCGCCATGCAGGCTCCGGCACAGGCGGGGTAAAGAAGGGGTGATTGGTGGTTGGTGATTGGTGATTGCCCAAGGGTGTCGCTGTCAGGTCTGCATTCCAGGCGTCAACCAATCACCAATCACCAATCACCAACCACCAGGCACCTCGCGGCCTCAGCTACCGGTGAAGCTCGCCGCCCGCTTCTCCAGCGCCGCCGTCACCCCTTCCAGATGGTCATCGGTCAGGTGCGCCAGCGCCTGCATCGAGGCGGTCATCTCCAGGATCTGGTCGAAGGTCGCGTCGCGGCCCTGACGCAGCAGGGCCTTGGTCATGCGCAGGGCCCGGGGCGCGCGTGAGGCGACGTCCTCCGCGATCTCCATCGCCTCCTCCATCAGCCGCTCCGGCGCGACCACCCGGCTGACCAGCCCCCACTCCATCGCCGTCTTTGCATCCAGCACACGCGCGGTGAACAGCATTTCGGCGGCCCGCGCATAGCCGATGTTGCGCGGCATCAGCCAGGCCCCGCCGTCGCCCGGCAGAATGCCCAGCTTCAGGAAGGGCACGCCGAAGCTGGCCGTCTCCGAGGCGATGCGGATGTCGGCCAGTCCCGCGATGTCACAGCCCAGCCCCATGGCCGGCCCGTTCACCGCCGCGATCAGCGGTACCTCCAGCCCGTACAGCGACCGTACGATCCGGTGCACAACGCGCCGATAGCCCTCCCGGATCTCGGCCCCCGAGCCCGCGAACAGGTCGCGCCGGTCCTTCATCGCCTTCAGATCGCCGCCGGCCGAGAAGGCCCGCCCGGCTCCGGTCAGGACCACGCAGCGCACGCCCTGGTCCGCATTCACGGCCTCACAGGCCGCGGCGAAGGCCTCGCCGTCCTCGAGGTCGGGCAGGGCATTGAGCCGGTCGGGCCGGTCCAGGGTCCAGAGTTCGATATGGTCGCGGCGGTCTCGGCGGATCAGGGTCATGCGCCCGATGTGCCGCACGCCGCGCCTCGCCGCAATGTCAGGTATTCCGACTCCGGAGCCGGATTCCGGACCGGCTTTGATCTAGTCGCGCTTGCGAAGCTTGATGGGCACGAAATTCGACGGGTGGCTGACCGCGCGGTCGCCGGCCCCGTGCCCGTTCTTCGTATGCACCAGCATCCCGCCCAGCAGGGCGAAGGACATCATGGCATGCTGCAGGTTGCGGTCTCGATCTTTCATCGGGCGTCTCCTTTCGCGTTGGCGATGAAAAGAGACACGTCGTGCTTTTCGGGAGTCTCACCGTCATAGTCGTTTCGCGTCATGGTCAAGGTAATGCCCGGACGCCGGAATTGCAACTTATTTTACTCCGTTTCCGGAACATATTTCGCATCCATGTCATCAAGTGAAGCCCGGACCCCCCAGGATCCGCCCAGCAGCATCGCCACCCCGTGCATCAAGGTCTGCATCGTCGACGGTGCCACAAGCCTCTGCCTCGGCTGCTGGCGCACCCTCTCCGAGATCGGCGGCTGGAGCGGTTTCACCGATGCAGAACGCGCCGCGATCACGGCGCTGCTGCCCGCGCGTGCGGCGCGCGCGAAGTGATGAGCCGCGAGAGGTTCGTGACTGCAGCGTCCCTGCCGGCGGAAGGGCGGCGCTGCACGCGCCAACAAACCGTTGGCGGCCAACCGCCAACCGCTAACCACTAACCACTAGCCACTAACCACTGGCCACTCATCACTCGCCTCCGCCTTAACCCCCCGCAAACCATCCCCATTCACCGCATCCCAACCGCCGTATGCGACAGGGCAGGGGCCGCAGAAGCGGCGTGTTCACGACGGACGGCGCATGCGTTTCGATGTTTCCTCAGCGGGTATCATGGCCCTGGCCGTGGCCTCCGCCCTGACCACCGCCTGGTGGCTGAACCATGCCGGCGCGCGCGGGCAGGCCTTTGCCGCCACACCCGCAGCCGTCCATGCCCCGGCCCACGGCGCGACGGCCCAGGTGCTGAAGGCCGCCGACGGCCACTACTGGGCCGACGCCCTGATTGACGGCAAGGCCGTGCGGGTCATGGTCGACACCGGCGCCAGCGTCGTGGTCCTGACCCCTGCCGACGCCGCCCGTCTTGGCCTGCAGCTCAAGGCCGACGACTTTTCCGGCACAGTCATCACGGCCTCCGGCTCGGTCCGTGCCGCGCGGGTCGCCCTCGACACGGTGGCTGTCGCCGGCACCCGCGTGGACCGGGTCGAGGCCCTGGTCGTCGAACGTGGCCTGCCGCACAGCCTGCTCGGCATGAGCTATCTCGGCCGTCTGTCATCCTTCAGCGCGACGCCGTCGGAAATCACGCTGCGACCGTGAAGAAGTGGCGAGTGGCGAGTGACGAGTAGCGAGTCCACTCGAATCCAGTTTTCGGTTGCCGCCAGTCCAACCCACCTATCACTCGCCACTCGCCACTCAGACCGCCTTCCCCACCACCGCTGCCGCCGTCACCAGCAGCCAGACCGCGAACGCCCGCCTCAGCACCGCCCGGTCGAGCGAGTGCGCCAGCTTCGCGCCCCAGGGGGCCACCGCCGTGGTCAGCACCGCCATCAGCAAGGCCCCGGGCACATTGACATAGCCCAGTGACAGCGGTGGCCGTCCGCCGGCGTCCCAGCCGAACACCACAAATCCCAGCGTCGCTGCCGTCCCTATGGCCAGGCCGAAGCCCGAGGCGGTGGCCACCGCCTGATGGATCGGCCGTCCGCACAGGCTCATCATCATGCCGCCGAAACTGCCGCCACCGATCCCCATCATGGCTGACAGCCCGCCGATCACCGTGCCCGTCACGCGCCGTCCCCAGCCCGTCGGCAGGTCCCGCCTGAGCGTCACGCCCTCGGGCAACAGCCCCATCTGTGCCGCCACCACCAGCAGACAAAGGCCATAGACAATGGCCAGGCCCTGCATCGAGGTGAACCCGGCCACCCCCGCCCCGACCAGCGCCCCCGCCGCCACCCAGGGCGTCCAGGATTTCAGCACGCCCTCATCGACCGCCCCGTGCGCCCGATGCGCACGCAAGGATCGCCAGGAGGTTGCGACGATGGTCAGCAGCGACGTCCCGATCGCCGTATGCAGATTTCCCTCGCCCCCGACGCCGAGCACCTCGAAGGCATAGAAGACCGCCGGCACGATCACTGTCCCGCCGCCAACCCCGAACAACCCGGCTACCAGCCCGCCCACCAGCCCGGCCGCCGTCAGGGCCAGCAGCAGGAGGAGCAGGTCGGGGAGGGGAAGTGCGGTCATGGGCGCGGCCTGTCCGTCATCAGAAGCCGGATCGGGGAGCCCGCTTCCGGCGAAAATCGCCGTGTCCCGGTCAGGGGCCCGGCCCGGGACCCGTCTCGTCCCAAACTGGGGCAAGCGTCTGTCCCGTTTTGAAGTCAAGGAAACGTAAAGATAAATTCACTCTGAACAAAACCTTGAGAGGCAGGCTTTACGATTTGTTAAATTCCGCAAATCAGCGGGAAAATTCCCGGTTCGGGCCAGTTTTCCGCCGGAATCGGGCCTGTTCTGGTTAGCGAAACATGAAGATGCCGGGGCCGGGCCGCTGGTATAGCCCTTGCTCCTCCTCTCTTGCCGAACACCCGGCAATGAAAGGAACTCTCAGATGAAGACCACCGCTTCCATCCTGGCGATTGCCCTGTGCCTCGCCGCTTCGGCTGGTGCCGCCCAGGCCCAGAGCCTGGACAACAACCAGCGCAACAACGCCACCATCAAGGCCACGCTGAACGCCACGATCTCGGGCGTCAGCGACGACGTGGCCGTGACCTCGGCCGCCATCGCCAACTCCTTCTCGGCCACTGGCGGCACCGGCTCCAGCCTCGCGACCCTGAACAACTACCAGAACTTCTGGGGCGACGCCCGGTCGGACCTCTCGGCCTCGATCTCCAACGTCGTGGACGATGTCTCGGTAACCTCGGCTGCCATCGCTAACTCGGCCACCATCGAAGGCGACTGGGTCGGCGTCATCAACAACACCCAGCTGGCGGGCTACGACCCCACCTCGACCCTGAATGCGACGCTGGTGAATGTCGGCGATGTGGCCATGACCTCGGCGGCCCTGAGCAACTCGGCCAGCATCGACGCTGACTTCGGCCGTCTGGCTTCGTTCCAGGCCAACAATGCCGGCGTCTACGGCAACATGAACGCCACGGTCCGCGACGTTCGCGGCTCGGTCACGGCGACGACTGCCGCCATCGGCAACAGCCTCTCCGTCACGGGCTTCTAAAACAACTGACTTCCCGGTGTCGTCGCGCTGCAACGCGGCGACACCAACGTCAAAGGAAAGCTTCGCATCATGAACCGCTCCCGGTCAATCCTGAAAAATGCGGTCCTCGCCCTCGCGGGCAGTGCCGTCCTGGCC
>CANMXH010000033.1 GCA_947501315.1 Caulobacteraceae bacterium
GAGGTGTAGCGCTCGGTGGCCGGCGGCTTCCTGGTCCAGTCGCGCGACCGCAGCCGCATCGCCCCTGCTGACCTGAAGATCGTCACCCGCCGCCAGCCGACGCCGCAGGAGATCGAGGACATGCTGTTCGCCTTCACGGTCGCCAAGCACGTCAAGTCCAACGCCATCGTCTATGCGAAGGATGGCCAGACCGCCGGCATCGGCGCCGGCCAGATGAACCGTCGCGACTCGGCCCGCATCGCCGCCATCCGCGCCCGCGAGGCCGGAGAAGCCAAAGGACTGGCCCATTCCCTGGCGCAGGGGTCCGCCTGCGCTTCGGAAGCCTTCTTCCCCTTCGCCGACGGCCTGCTGGAGGCAGTGGCCGCCGGTGCCACGGCAGTGATCCAGCCCGGCGGCTCGATCCGCGACGACGAGGTGATCGCAGCGGCCGACGAGGCGGGCGTGGCCATGGCGTTCACGGGCTTGCGGGTGTTCCGGCATTGAGCGAGAGAGTCGCTGGTGGCTGGTGGCTGGTGATCGCCGGCGCCGCTCCTGTAGCTGGCATCCGACCGCCGGCGCTCGCAGCGGCGAACCACTAGCCACTAGCCACTAATCACTTCGACGCACCGGCCGCTCCGGCTAAGGTCACACCCATGCAAACCCTTTCCCAGCGCTGGGCCATGCTCGAGCCCCACGTCACCGTGGTCGGCCCCGATGACGCCCGGCCGAGGCCCGCGGTGATCCTGTTCCACGGCTGCGGCGGCTTGCGCGACCATCTGCCGAAATATGCGGCGGCAGCGAAGGCGGCCGGGTGGCGGGCCTTCATCGTCGATTCCTATGCGCCGCGCGGCTGGAGCCGCCAATTTGCCATGGCCACGGTCTGCACCGGCATCCTGCTGCACGGTTCGCAAAGGGCGGGCGACATTCTGGCCTCCCTGCTCGGCGTGTCCCGGCGGCGAGACGTGGACGGGTCGAAGGTCGTTCTGGCCGGCTGGAGCCACGGCGGCTGGGGCATCATGGAGGCCATGAGCTCGGACCGGGCCGAGGGTCAGCTGGGCGTCACGGATCCCGGCGCGGTCTCGCTGGACGGGGTGATCGGGACCTGGCTGGCCTATCCCTACGTCGGCATCGGAGCCTTCAACCGGATGCGGCCCTGGCGGCATTGCCCGAAGACACTCGGGGTCATCTCGCGTACCGACCACCTGACCACGGTGCGCAATGCCGAGCGGGTCTATGACATGGTCCGCAATTGCGGCACCGAGGTCGAGACCTGGATCGCCGACGGCAGCCACGCCTTCGACGAGCCCATGGCGGCCGGGCCGATGCGTTACCACCCCGAGCTGGCTGTCGAGGCTGAGCGACGTTTCGTGAGTCTCCTCGAAGACACGGTGCCGCCAAGGCCGAAGCGTCGGGCCCGCAAGGCGGCTTGACCCCGCAGCGCGGGACCGGCCAAGTCCGTCGCACCGGAGCCCGGGGGGGAGCGATGGACAGCCTGGCCTCACGTTGGCGGCGCCTGATGCCGCACATTGAACACCTGACGCCCGAGGGCAAAGGTCCGTTTCCGACAGTCCTGATCTTTCATGGCTGCGGCGGGGTGCGCGATCATCTGCGCTGGTACGCCCGGGCAGCGGTCGAGGCGGGCTGGGGCGCCCTGATTGTTGATTCCTTCGCCGCGCGCGGCTGGAGCAAGTCTTTCGCCAAGCATCTGGTCTGCACCGGCCTGTTGCTGCGCGGGCGGGCGCGGGCCGCCGATGTCCTGGCCGCGGTCCGCTTCGCCGGGTCCATGCTGGCGATCGATCCCACCCGACTGGTGCTGGCCGGCTGGAGCCACGGCGCCTGGTCGATCATGGATATGCTGGCCCAGCCCCTGACCCGTCGCGGCGAACTGGGCCTGCGCGACGCCCCGGCCGCCTCACTTGCCGGGATCCGTGCCGGGTTTTTCGCCTACCCCTACGTCGGGGTCGCCTCGGCCAGCCGCGGCGGCAAGCCCTGGCCGCGGGCGCTCAGGGTCTTTTCAGTGGTGCCGCGCCGCGACCACCTGGCCTCGGTGCGACGACACATGCGGGCCCTGGCTTCCGTCGTTTCGGGCGGCGGGGAGGTCGAGGTCTGGAGCGTCGACGCCACCCACGCCTTTGACGAGCCGGGCCTGAAGGGCCGGGTTCTGGCCTATGACGAGGACCTGGGGATCGAGGCCCTGGAGCGATTCCGGGGCTTTCTTCGATCCGCCGCGCCAGTCTGACTGGCACCGGGGGAGGCGGCGGCTGCGTCAGCACCGCTTGCCCCCGCCCCCGACCCGCCTTATCCCCGGTTCATGGCCGAGCCCCTGATCTGTCCGTCCATCCTTGCCAGCGACTTCGCGATGCTGGGCGAAGAAATTCGCGCGCTGGACGCTGCCGGCGCGGACTGGATCCATGTCGACGTCATGGACGGCCATTTCGTGCCGAACATCACCATCGGCCCGGATGTGGTGAAGGCCCTGCGGCCGCACACGAAACTTCCGTTCGACGTGCATCTGATGGTCGCGCCGGTCGACCCCTGGCTGGAGGCCTATCGCGAGGCGGGTGCCGACATCCTGACCGTCCATCCCGAGAGCGGACCGCATCTGCACCGCACCCTGGGCCGCATCCGCCAGCTGGGCGCAAAGGCTGGTGTCGTGTTGAACCCGGGCACGCCCCTGACTGTGCTCGAGGAGGTCGTGGAGCTCGTCGATCTGGTACTGCTTATGTCCGTGAATCCGGGCTTTGGCGGCCAGTCCTTCATCGGGACCACCCTGCGCAAGATTGAACGGACCCGCGCCCTGCTCGACGCCGCCGGGTCGAAGGCGCATCTCCAGGTCGACGGCGGGGTCACCGCCGCCAATGCCGGGGCCTGTATCGCCGCCGGTGCCGATGCCCTGGTCGCCGGCACGGCCGTGTTCCGGGGCGGGCCTGCCGCCTACGCCGCCAATATCCAGGCGCTGAAATCCGCGTGAACCCGTTCGGTCGCTTTTCCCGAACCGAGGCCGATACGCCCCCGCCCGGCGAGATCCCCGGCCTGCGTGGGGCGCCGATGCGGACGCCGGTGCGAACCGCAGGCGCGACCACTGGTCCCGGCCTTTGGCCGGCCGTCATCGGCCGGATTCTGACCCGACAGCTGTGGATCGAACTCTACGGCCTGCCGGGCTACAGCCTGACGCTCAAGGGCCCACCGGTGGAGGCCTTCGCGGCGGCTCCCCGCGACTTCCGGCCAACGGATCCGGCATCCGGCAAGGCTGTTGTGGACGGTCGCTTCATCCTGGCCGGCTCCAGTCTGGAGGCCGCTGCACCCGAGGATCCATGGAACCGGCCCAGTCCCAGCCGGGCCTTCGCCACCGAGCTCCACGCCTTCGCCTGGCTGCCGTCACTGATACTGCAGAATGAACGCGGTGCGCGCGAGGCTGTGCGCCTGACACTGGCCTGGGGCGCGTCGTTTGCACGCTGGTCGCCGTTCGCCTGGGGGCCGGATATCCTGGCCCGGCGAACCCTCAACCTCGCCTGCGCTGCAAGGCGGATGGGACAGGTCGCGACCGAGGCAGAGCGATTGAGGCTGGCGGATATCCTCGGCCGTCACGGCCGGCAGCTGCTACGCCCGCCGGGCGGTGTAGCCGGCAGTGCGGAACGTCTGGCCGCCGCTGCAGTGGCCGGCTGTGTGCTCGCCGGCCCTTCCGGTGTCTCGCTGCGCAGCGCCGCCCTGCGTCGACTGCCGGGCGCCCTTGAGCGCACGGTCGGCAACGACGGCGGCCATGCCTCGCGCAGCCCCGAGGCAGGCCTCGAGCTTCTGCTCGACCTTCTGACCCTCGACGACGCCCTGTCGCAACTGTCCGAAACGGGGCCGGACGCGGTCCGCGTCGCGATCCAGCGTTTGACCGCGGCCCTTTGCCTGCTGACCCTGCCTGACGGCCGGCTGGTCACGCTTCAGGGCGGGGGACCGTCGACGGCGGCGCGGATCGCCGCCGCCCGCGCCCACGACGAGGCGCCCGCCACGGATCTGCACGGTCGAATGGTGGCGGGCATCGCCCGCATCCGCAGCCCGCTTCTGACCATCGCCGCGGATGTGGCCGGGCCGGTGCGCGGTGCCTGGTCCGTGACAGCCTGCGCCCAGCCGATGGCGCTTGAGATCGTCTGCGGAAAAGACCGGCTGGTCACAGGTTGTGGCTGGACCCCGCGCGCGGGCGATCGACAGGGCCTGCGGCTGCCGCCCGGCCATTCCACCCTGACCCTCGGCGAAGGTTCGCCGGGCGAGCCCCTCGGCGGCTGGAAGGCCGAACTGATGGGTCACCGCCTGATGGGCCGGCCGCTGCACGTCGATGTCCAGCAGCGCGACGGCGAGGGTGCCGTCTGGCTGGAGGTCGAACATGACGGCTGGGTTCATGAATACGGATTGCTGCACCAGCGTCGCCTGTATCTTGACCAGCGGCTCGACGAACTGAGGGCGGAGGAACGGCTGCATCCTGCCCCCGGCCAGAGGGACGTCGTCCGCGCCATCGCCGCCCCCTATGCCGTCCGCTTCCAGCTGGAGCCGGGGGTCCAGGCCTCACTGGCACGTGATCGCCGGTCCATCCTGCTGCGCGGCCATTCCGGCCGGGGCTGGTGGTTCCGTACGGATGGGCCGGACGTGGCCATCGAGCCCTCGGTCCATATCGATGAGGGCCTGACCCGCCGTTCCCTGCAGATCGTGGTACGCGGCTCGGCCCGCACCGATTCCGAAACCAAGATTCGCTGGAAGCTGAGTCCGGCAGGCGCGGGAACTGACCCGACCTGACCCCTTGAGACGGGGCGCACCCGCGACCATCTGCGGCCTGCCGCGTTACGCCTTTCCGATACAGGATCGATCCATGAGCCTAGCCGACCCGACCACCCTGCCCCACGATCTGATCAAGGACGGCTCCGACGCCGGCTTCATGACCGATGTCATCGAGGCCTCGAAGTCACAGCCCGTGCTGGTCGATTTCTGGGCGACCTGGTGCGGGCCATGCCGGACCCTGACGCCGATGATCGAAAAGGCCGTCCGCGCCGCCGGGGGAGCGGTGAAGCTGGTCAAGATCGACGTCGACAAGAACCCGGCCTATGCAGGCCAGCTGCGGGTCCAGTCGATCCCGACCGTCTACGCCTTCGTCAACGGCCAGCCGGTCGACGGTTTTCAGGGTGCAGTGCCGGACAGCCAGCTCAAGGCCTTCATCGACAAGCTGACGGGCGGGACGAGCGCCAACGCTGACATCGAGCAGCTGATGTCGCTGGGCGAGGAGTCCCTCGTGCTCAACGACCTCGGCGGCGCGGCCCAGGCCTTTGCCCAGGTTCTGACCCTGGAGCCCTCCCATGAGCGGGCCATCGCCGGCATGGCGCGGGTCTATCTGGCCGACGGGGACATCGACCAGGCCCGCCAGACCATCGCCATGGCGCCCCAGGACTCGCGGGACACCACCGTCCAGTCCGTCCGGGCCCAGCTTGCACTGATGTCCGCCGCCCCGCCGGGTGCGGATGACGAGCTGCAGGCCCGGGTGGCCGCCGACCCGGCCGACCATCAGGCGCGTTATGACCTGTCGCTGGCCCAGGCCGCGTCCGGTGATCTAAAGGGGGCGGTCGACAGCCTGCTGACCATCGTCACCGCCGATCGCGAATGGAACGAACAGGCCGCGCGCAAACAGCTGCTTGTGGTCTTCGAGGCGGCCGGTGCGACGTCTGATGTAGCCCGCGACGGTCGTCGCCGTCTCTCCTCCATCCTGTTCGCCTAGGAGGGCGGAGTGGCACAAGGATATATCAGGGCCGCAGACCTGCCGCAGGTGATCCCGGTCTTTCCCCTCCCCGGCGCCATCCTGCTGCCGCGGGGGCAGTTGCCACTTAATGTCTTCGAGCCGCGCTATCTGAACATGATCGACGACGCCATGGCCGGGGACAGGATCATCGGCATGGTTCAGCCCCAGGGCGGGCCGCAGAGCCTGCCGGGTCTGTCGCCGATCGGCTGCGCCGGGCGAATCACCAGTTTCGCCGAGACCTCGGACGGGCGTTATCTGATCACCCTGACCGGCTGCGCCCGTTTCCGCCTGACCAGCGAACTGTCGAGCCAGACGCCGTATCGCCAGATCCGGGCCGATTTCGCGCCGTTCGAGGCCGATCTGAGCGCGCCACCGGTCGATGATGTGGGCCTGGACCGCGATGGCCTGCTGGATGCCCTGCGCGCCTATCTCGAGACACGCGGCCTCGACATCGACTGGGACACGGCCGGGACAGCCCCGCCTGAAGCCCTTGTCAACAGCCTCTCCATGGCCCTGCCGTTCGATCCCCCCGAGAAACAGGCTCTGCTGGAAGCCGTCAGCCTGACCGACCGATCCGACGTCCTCACTGCCTTGCTGACCATCGACGCCGCAGGGGACGGGGACGGAGAAGCGCCGTCGATGCAGTGAGGTGAGGGATTTGGGGTGAAGATGGGCGCTTCAGGCACCTCAAGGGCTCGCAGCGGCCGCCTCAACCCTAGTCCCTCATCCCTGATCCCTGTAACCTTCTCCCATGTCCGACGCCTTCCATACCCCGACCTCTGTTGATCCACGCCTGCTCGAGGTGCTGGTCTGCCCTGTCACACGCGGCAAGCTGACCTATGATCGCGAGAAGCAGGAGTTGGTCTCAAAAGGCGCAAAACTGGCCTTTCCGATCCGGGACGGCGTGCCGATCATGTTGCCGGACGAAGCTCGGGCGCTGGATTAGGGCGGGGGCGGCCCGTCCGGGTCGGCGACGCCGTCGATCAACGCCCAGCCGGAGCCATCCGTCGCCACAAAGGTTTCCAGCGAGACCCATCGGCCATCCGACGCCCGCTCCCGATAACGACACCGCCACTCCGAGCCCTCTTCAGCGATGAAACTGCAGCGGACATCGCGGACATCGGGCGCTGCCCCCGAACGTGCCTGCGCGATCAGCCCCTGAAGATGTCCTGCGCCGGGGCCCGGAGGCTGGCCGGGCGCGCAAGCGGAGAGCAGGGCGCAGGCGGTAACCGCAAGACGCATTACAGCGTCTGCCCGGTCAGCAACCGCGGCAGGTCCCCCGTCGCGCCACCCGCTTCGTGCAGGAAGGCGCGGCGCAGGGGAGCGATGCGGTTGACTGCGGCGATGCCGAGGTTACGGGCCAGACGCACCGGCGCAATGTCGTTGGAGAACAGCCGGACAAAGCCGTCAAAGCCGGCAGCGAGGGCGGCATTGTCGAACCGGCGCCAGCGGGCATAGCGGTCCAGCACCGTCTCCGAGCCTATGTCCTCCCCCAGTCGCAGGGCCTCGACCAGCACCTCGGCGAGGGCGGCGGCGTCCTTCAGCCCCATATTCAGCCCCTGGCCCGCGACCGGATGCACCGCATGGGCCGCGTCACCGATCAGGGCGGTGCGCGGCGCGGTCAGCTGATCGGCCAGTTGCAGGGAGAGGGGATAGACGAAGCGCGGCCCCACTACCGTGACATCTTCCAGAAAGTCGCCGAACCGCCGCATCAGGTGGGACTGGAAAGCCCCATCCGAGGCCGCCTGAAGCGCCTCGCCCCGCCGGGTCGATTCCGTCCAGACCAGGCTGGCCCGGCGCTGGGTCAGTGGCAGGATGGCGAAGGGGCCGGACGGCAGGAAATACTCATGGGCGACATTGCCGTGGTCCCGGCCGAGGGACACGGTCGCCACGACGCCGGTCTGTTCATAATCCCAGCCGACCGTCTCGATGCCGGCGGCCTTGCGCACCAGGGAGGCACGGCCTTCCGCACCCACCGTGAGCGGGGCTTCGATCATCGAGCCATCGGCGAGGAACACCCGCGAGGCCGCCGCCCCGACCTCAATACTGGCCACCGCCGCCGGGGCCCGCACTTCGATGCCCGCCGCCATCACAGCCTCCGAGAGCGCGACGCGGATACGGCGGTTTTCGACCAGATAGCCAAGCGGCTCACCGTCAGTCCGGTCACCGATTTCATCAGCGTCGAAACGCAGGAAGGCGGAGGATTGCGAGCTCGACGCCGCCCCGGGCCGTCTTCCGTCAGTGACCAGAATCCGGTCCATCCGGCAGGCGTGGGGCCGCAGGGCCGTGCCCATGCCGAGGGCGTCCAGCATGCGGAAGGTCGAGAAGGCGATGGCGGTAGACCGCCCGTCAAAGGTCGGTGCCAGCTGGGCGTCGAACGGCTGCGGATCGACGAGAACGACCCTCAGCCCGCCCTGCGCTGCGGCGAGCGCAAATGTCGCTCCGGCGAGGCCGGCACCGGCGATAATGACGTCATAACGGTCGGTCTGGCTCATGGGGCCGTTGTCGCGCCGCAGGAGCGGAACGTCCAGTGCGGCAGAGTGGCTGGTAAACAGCCCTTTAACCCTCCCTGCGCGACAACAGGCAACTGTCCCGTCCGTCCGGAGTTCGTCGCCGCATGTCCGCCGCCCTCGCCATCGGCCAGCGCGCCTGGGTCAGCGCCCGCATCCTGTGGGGCGCGCCGGTCTCGGTGAAATTCCGCGGCGTGCTCCAGGCCCTGCTGGCAGCCCTGCTGCTGGTGGCCCTGATCTCATGGAATCCTGCGGATCCCAGCCTGAACGCCGCATCGGGGGCCGCCCCGACCAACTGGCTGGGCCTGAACGGAGCCTTGTTCGCCGATCTTTTCATGCAGTCACTGGGTCTGGGTGCCTGGCCTGCCGCC
This sequence comes from Caulobacteraceae bacterium, assembly GCA_947501315.1. Taxonomy (GTDB): domain Bacteria; phylum Pseudomonadota; class Alphaproteobacteria; order Caulobacterales; family Caulobacteraceae; genus Brevundimonas. The sequence goes on from CANMXH010000033.1 coordinate 8,631, forward strand.
ATCCTGCTCATTGCCTTCGGACTGGCAGCCGCCATCGGCGACGCAATCCAGCAAAGGCTGAAACCCTCGCCGCTCAAGGCTCTGTCGGCCACGGGCGGCGTCCTCGCGCTTTCGGCGGCCCTGTCGGCCCTCGCTGCGCCGGCGGCCTGGCCGCTGGCTGCGGGCCTCGGCGGCCTGTGGGGTGACGCGACCGTCGGCGTGATCCATTGGATCTGCGAGGGCCTGCGCCTGCCCGGCGCGCCGGTCTTCGCCGGCCTGCTGTTCCTGCCGCTCGGCCTGTGGGGCATCGCCTATGCGATCGGCCTTCGACCTTCAGACCTTCATGAAGGCCTCGCCTGGGCCCGGGGTATCCGCAACCCGGCTCCACCGGCTCCCAAATCCAGACGCGCTCCCGCCAAGGCCTCGCCGCGCCCGCGTCCGGCCCTGGAACTGGACGACGGTCCCGTCGTGCTCGAACCGTCCCCGCCATGGGACACCCCGGCCCCCGTCCGTACGGCACCGGAACCCAAGGTCGCCGCGGCCAAGGCCCCGAAGCCACGCCGCGAGGCCGACGACAGCCAGGCCGCCTTCGACTTCGCCCGCCCCTCGACCGGTTTTGACCTGCCGCCCCTGTCCATGCTGACAAAGCCGGCCAAGCGCGTGGCCTCGGTCGATGAGGAGGCCCTGAAACAGAACGCCAAGATGCTGGAGGGCGTGCTGCAGGAGTTCGGTGTGCGCGGCGTGATCGACCAGATTCGCCCGGGCCCCGTGGTTACCCTGTACGAACTGGTGCCTGCGCCCGGCGTGAAGCACGGCCGGGTCGTGGCCCTCAGCGACGACATCGCCCGCTCGATGTCCGCCCGCGCCTGCCGCATCTCGGTCGTGCCCGGTCGAAACGCCATCGGCATCGAACTGCCGAATGCGAAGCGCGAGACCGTCTATCTGCGCGACCTGCTGGCCTCGACCGAATACGACAAGCCGGCCCACCTGCTGCCCCTGGCCCTCGGCGAGACCATCGGCGGCGAACCCTATGTCGCCGATCTGGCGCGCATGCCCCACCTGCTGATCGCCGGCACCACCGGCTCGGGCAAGTCGGTCGGCGTCAATGCCATGATCCTGTCGATCCTCTACCGACACAGCCCGGCCGAGTGCCGCTTCATCATGATCGACCCCAAGATGCTGGAGCTGTCGGTCTATGACGGGATCCCGCACCTGCTGGCCCCGGTCGTCACCGATCCGAAGAAGGCGGTCGTCGCGCTGAAATGGACCGTGCGCGAGATGGAGGACCGCTATCGCCGGATGTCCAAGCTCGGCGTGCGCAACATCGCCTCCTATAACGAGCGGGCCCGCGAGGCCGTGGCCAAGGGCGAGCATTTCGAGCGCACCGTCCAGACCGGCTTCGATGAACAGGGCCGTCCGGTCTATGAGTCGGAAAAAATCCGCCCCGAACCCCTGCCCTTCCTCGTCGTCGTCATGGACGAGATGGCCGATCTGATGCTGGTCGCCGGCAAGGATGTGGAAGGTGCCGTCCAGCGTCTGGCCCAGATGGCCCGCGCCGCCGGCATCCACCTGATCATGGCTACCCAGCGCCCGTCGGTCGATGTCATCACCGGCACGATCAAGGCCAATTTCCCGACCCGGATTTCTTTCCAGGTGACCTCCAAGATCGACAGCCGCACCATCCTCGGCGAACAGGGCGGCGAACAGCTGCTGGGCCAGGGCGACATGCTCTACATGGCCGGCGGTGGCCGCATCACCCGACTGCACGGGCCTTTCGTGACCGATCATGAGGTCGATGAGGTCTGCAAACACCTGCGCAGCCAGGGCGAGCCTGACTATCTCGACCTGATCACCGACGATCCGGACGGCGACGGCGACGCGGCCGGGTTCGATGATGAGGGCGGCAGCTCGGGCGACGACCTCTATGATCGCGCCGTGGCGGTGGTCACCCGCGATCGCAAGGCCTCGACCAGCTACATCCAGCGCCGCCTGCAGATCGGCTACAACCGCGCCGCCTCCCTGATCGAGCGGATGGAGCAGGAAGGCGTGGTCAGCCCCGCCAATCACGCGGGCAAGCGGGATATTCTGGCTGGGCCGCCGCCGATGTAGCAGGCAACGTCGGAGTCCCCGCCGCGTTCGGGACCCGTCGTCCTCGCTTCGAAGCTGAACAGGGCTTCATCGGGGTGCCGGAATATGGTCAGGCTCGCGTCATGCTGCCGCCACTCGCGGATCGCATGACGGCAAGACCAACAACCATCCTGACCCCGGCACACCCCCGGGATGACGGAGGAGAAGACCCTGATGACCGTCTCACGCCGCGCCTTTGCACTCGGAACCGCCGCCATTGCGGCCCTCGCCGCCATGCCTGCCGCCGCCCAGAGTGAACTGTCGGCCGAGGACCGTGCCGTTCTGGCCCAGGCCCAGACCTATCTGCAGGGGCTGACCTCGGCCCAGGGCAATTTTGTCGAGACCTCCGGCGTCCAGCGCCGTGAAGGCCGGTTCTGGCTGCAGCGCCCCGGCAAGATGCGGTTTGAGTACACCAGCCCGGCCGGCCTGCTGGTCGTGTCCGACGGGTCGAACGTCAAACGCTATGACCCACGCCTCAATGTCTTCCGTCAGGTGCCGTTGGGCGCGACGCCCCTGTCGACCTTCCTGGCCCGTAATGTCCGCTTCGATCAGGGGGTGCGTATCGACCGGGTCACCCGGATGGCGTCGGGCGCCTTCGCCATCACCGCCCGCGACGCGCGCCGGCCGGACGAGGGCTCGGTGATCCTGTCCTTCGCGGGCAACCCCATTCGCCTGCATGAATGGACCATCCGCGACGCCCAGGGCGGCAGTACCCGGACCCAGCTGACCACCCTGACCCCGGCCTCCAACCTGGCCGCCAGCCTGTTCCAGCTGCGCGACCCGACCCGCCGCCCGGGCCGGAACTGATTTCGCCTGACGGGCGAACGACTGTTTGACATTTTTCGTCGACCGTGGCACTTTCATCACAGGTCGGCGGGAGCCGAACTGACCCGCTCCGGATTTCATCCCCTTCCCGGCGGCAAGAGAGACGAACCTTCCAGCGCCCGGTCCCCCCCGACCGGGCGCTTTTTTGTCGGGCGACAAAGTCGGCCTGGGGGCGCTATCGCTCGCGTCGCGGTCGCTCGCTGCTTGAGCGCCTTTTTGACGCTATCGCTCGCGTCGCGGTCGCTCGCTGCTTGAGCGCGAAGCTGTGCTTGCACCCGGGGCGCGTCGGGTCGAGAAGGCGGAGCCTTCTGACCGCGCCCCCGGAAACAATGCTTCGTATCGCCACCTGGAACATCAACTCCGTCCGCCTGCGCATCGACCAGGTCGCGCGGTTCGTCTCCGAAAGCGGGACCGAGGTCCTGTGCCTGCAGGAGATCAAATGCCTGGAGGATCAGTTCCCGCGCGGAGCCTTTGAAGCGATGGGCATGCCCCACCTCAAGATCGGCGGGCAGAAGGGCTGGCACGGGGTAGCGATCGCCAGCCGCAAGCCGATCACGGAGGCACCGGTTCTCGACGTCTGCCGTGAGAAACACGCCCGCTGCGTCGGGGTCGTGGTCGACGGCGTCGAGGTGCAGAATTTCTATATTCCGGCGGGTGGCGACGTCGCCGACCGGGCCCTGAACCCGAAATTCGATCACAAGATGGATTTCTACGAGCGGCTCACCGCCGAAATGGCGGGGCGAGACAAACAGCGGCCGCTGGTACTGGCGGGCGATTTCAACATCGCGCCGGGCGAGAACGACGTCTGGAACCACCGCTACATGTCGAAGATCGTCAGCCACACCCCGGTCGAGGTCGAGACCCTGCGCCGGTTGCAGGCCGCAGGCGGTTTTGCCGATGTGGTGCGCGACCAGATCCCGGAGCCAACAAAACTGGCCAGCTGGTGGAGCTATCGCGCCGCCGATTTCCGCAAGTCGAACCGCGGCCTGCGCCTCGACCATCTGTGGACCTCGCCCGGCCTGACCCCTGCGGTGACGGCCGGCAGCGCCCGCATCCATGACACCGTCCGCGAATGGACCCAGCCGAGCGACCATGCGCCGGTGACGATAGATCTGGACGTCTAGAAGATCCGTTCGGGCCTCAGGCGACCCAGGTCCAGGCCACGTTAAGCACCCCTGACGCCACGATCACCAGCGGCCAGTCCGTCCTGAGGTCGCCGCCGGTCCCTGTGACAATCAAGGCCGTCAGGAGCGCCAGCACGAGCCATCGAAAGGCAAGCGGCCTCCAGAACCTCCGAATGTACGTCGCGCAGGTCATCGACTGCATCGTCTGTCAGACCTTGTTACGGCTGCAGCCGGTACCCGCCCGCGTCCGTCAGCAGAAGCCGTGCCTGGCCCGGCTCTGGCTCGATCTTCTGGCGCAGGCGGTAGATGTGGGTTTCCAGGGTGTGGGTGGTGACCCCGGCGTTATAGCCCCAGACCTCAGTGAGCAGTTCCTCGCGTGACACGGCCTTGGCCCCGGCGCGGTACAGGTATTTGAGGATATTGGTTTCCTTCTCGGTCAGGCGGACCTTCTTCGCCTTGTCGTCGATCAGGACCTTGGCCGCCGGGCGGAACTCATAGGGTCCGATCCGGAAGACCGCGTCCTCGGACTGTTCGTGGCTGCGCAGATGGGCGCGGATGCGGGCCAGCAGGACCGCAAACCGGAACGGCTTGGTCACATAGTCATTGGCCCCCGACTCCAGCCCCAGGACGGTGTCGGAATCCGAGGACTGGCCGGTCAGCATGATGATCGGGGTCGAAACCCCGTCCTTGCGCAGCAGGCGGCAGGCCTCACGGCCGTCCATGTCGGGCAGGTCGACATCCAGCAGGATCAGGTCGGCCCGGACCTCGCGGCCCATGCGGACACCCTCGGTCGCGGTCGAGGCCTGAACCGGGCGAAACGCCTCGTGCAAGGCCAGCTGCTCGGCCAAGGCTTCGCGCAGGTCGTCGTCGTCGTCGATGATCAGGATGGTCTTGGGCGTAGGCATGGATACCAGAATGGAGAGCGTTGCCCGATCCGCCAAGGGTTGGACCCGAAGCAGCGCGGATTTCACTCCTTTCAGGGCGTTTCAGAAGGCTTTCGTTCCCCAAACAGTGACGAACCGACGCGGACATGGGTCGCGCCGAAGCGGATCGCGGTCTCATAGTCGCCGCTCATCCCCATCGACAGGGCCTCCAGCCCATGACGATGGGCAATCTTGCGCAGCAGGGCGAAATGCGGTCCCGGTGCCTCTTCGGCCGGCGGGATACACATCAGACCCTCGACGATCAGGCCGAGGGCGCGGGCATGGTCGAGCAGTTCGCTGACCCCGCCGGGCAGGACGCCGGCCTTCTGGGGCTCGGCACCGGTGTTGACCTGGATCAGCACGTGAACCGGTTTGCCGGCACGGGCGCCCGCCGCCGCAAGGGCGTCGGCCAGCTTCGGCCGGTCCAGGGTCTCGATGACGTCGAACAGGGCCACGGCCTCGGCGGCCTTGTTCGACTGCAAGGGCCCGATCAGCCGGAGTTCAAGGCCCGGGACGCTGTTGCGAAGCCCGTCCCAGCGGCCCTGCGCCTCCTGCACCCGGTTTTCACCAAACACCCTCTGGCCGGCGGCAAGCGCCGCATCGATCGCCTCGGCCGGCTGGGTCTTGGATACTGCGGTCAGGGTCACGCTGCCCGGAGCCCGGCCTGCGGCACCGCAGGCATCGGATATGCCGCGCCGGACACGCTCAAGCCGGGCGGCGACCGCGCTGGACGGCGGAGCGGGATCGGGAGAAGAGAGGGTCATGAACCGGGCGGACGCCAAAATCCTGTGGGAAGCTGCCAGCGTCCTCGCACGGGACGCCGCCAAAGTCAGCGGCGCGCGCGATCGCGCCGGACCGAACCTGCCTCCATTGCTGTTCTTCACCGACCCGGACCGGACGCCGCGGCCCTGGGAGACAGCAGCGCGACTGCCGGCAGGCTCTGGCGTGGTGTTCCGGCATTTCGGCCGGGCCGACGCCCCTGAGACGGCCCTGCGGTTGCGGGAGGCGACGCGGGCTCGCGACGGCCTGCTGTTGATCGGACTGGACACGGACCTTGCCGAGAGGGTCGGGGCCGACGGGGTCCACCTGCCCGGGCGAGCGCTGGATCTGGCGGCTGGGCTGGCCGCGTCCCGGCCGGACTGGATCATCACGGGCGCGGCCCATTCCCGGCTTGCATTGGACACGCCGGGTCTGACGGCCCTGATCGTCTCACCGGTGTTTCCAGCGGGGGGGCCCTCGTCAGTTCGCCAGGCCCTGGGTCTGGAAGGATTCACCGCACGGGTCGAGGCCGCCCCCTGTCCGGTGTACGCCCTCGGCGGGATCGACAGCGGCAACGTCGGCGGCCTGGCGGGCTCGGGAGCATGCGGGATTGCAGGCGTGTCGGCGTTCCAGTCAGCTTTCGGGCCGGACTAGAAGCGGAAGACCGATTCCAGCCTGAAGCGCGGCGCAGCGCGGCGGTCGGTCTGGGGCGCACGGGCGGGGTCACTCTCGGTGTCGGCCAGACCAGCGGCGGCACCGACGCGCAGGCGCGGGTTGACGCGGTAGTAGGCTCCGGCCTCAACGTCACCGAGATTGCTCTCGCGGCCGACCGGCTGGCTGAGATTGAAATCCAGACCCCAGCGGCCGCGCTCCGTGAACCGAAGGCGCGAGGAACCGGGCTGGGCCGCAGCGGCGCGGGCGGCCTGGGCTTCGGAGAGGGAAAGGGCAGGCGA
>CANMXH010000034.1 GCA_947501315.1 Caulobacteraceae bacterium
AAAATGGCGCGCCCGGAACGATTCGAACGTCCGACCCTCAGATTCGTAGTCTGATGCTCTATCCAGCTGAGCTACGGGCGCGCTTGGCCGCGAACGGCGAGGGCGGGTATCTAGCGGAGGCGGGGGCAGGGGGCAAGGGCTGTCGGGCGGGTTTTCGGTCATGCCATCCGGCAAGGCCCGGGGGCCACGAAAGGGCGGGGGTTTCGTTCCCGCGGGCGGCGGGCCAAGGTGGGGTGCCTTCCCGCTTCTGCCTTCTCCGGATGAGTCCGCCATGATCCCTTTCCCGCACCGGCCCCTGCGCGCGTTCACGGTCGCTGTTGTCGCGATGGCGCTGGGTCTGGCCGGATGCGCGGGCGGCCTGCCGGGCCCCTGGGCGTCCGCCGGGCGTGCGGTGACCCCGTCGCCCGGTGCGGTCCAGCCCCCGATGGCGCGCGGGCCGTTTGTGTCGGCGGCCAATCCGCTCGCGGTCGAGGCCGGATTGAGGATTCTGCGCGAGGGCGGCTCGGCGGTCGATGCCGCGGTGGCGGTGCAGGCGGTGCTGGGTCTGGTCGAGCCGCAGTCATCCGGCCTCGGCGGCGGTGCCTTCATGATGGTTTTCGACGCCGGGACGGGCGAGGTGACAAGCTATGACGGCCGTGAAACTGCGCCCTCGGCCGCGACGCCCGAACTGTTCTTCGAGAACGGCCGGCCGCTGGGGATCGGCGACGCGATCCTGAGCGGCCGTTCGACCGGCGCGCCCGGGGCCGTGGCCATGCTGGCCATGGCCCAGGCGGCGCATGGCCGCCTGCCCTGGAGCGCCCTGTTCGGCGATGCGGAACGGCTGGCGCGAGACGGCTTTGTGGTCAGCCCGCGGCTGGCCGGTTTCATCGCTGCGACGCGGGGGCAGGCGCGGACGCGCTGGGCCAATGCCTATTTCACCCGCGCGGACGGCGAGCGCTATGTCGCGGGCGATGTGCTGCAAAATCCGGCCTATGCCCGGACCGTGGCCGAGCTGGCGGCGGGCGGGGCCGAGGGCTTCTATCGCGGCCGGATCGCGCGCGAGATCGCCGCCACGGTGGCGGAGGAGCCGCGCCCGGGCACCCTGACGGTCGAGGACATCGCCGCCTATGCGCCGATCGAGCGGGGGGCCCTGTGCCGGCCCTACCGGATCTATGTGATCTGCGTCCCGCCGCCGCCGTCCAGCGGGGTGGCGGTGCTGCAGTTGCTGGCCATGGCCGAGCGGACGCCGGACATCGCCCTGGGTCCGGACAGCGCCGAGGCCTGGACTGCCTTCGCCCAGCTGCAGCGCCTGATGTACGCCGACCGTGATCGCTATGTCGCCGATCCGGCCTTTGTGGGCGTACCGGTGCAGGGGCTGCTGGACCCGGATTATACGGCGGCCCGCGCGGCCCTGGCACCGGGCCTCACGGGCGCGGCCACCGCGGGGACACCGCCCGGGGGGGCGTTTGTCGGGCCGGATGCCACCCGGGAACCGGCGGGGACCTCGCATTTTGTCATCGTCGATGCAGCGGGCAATGCGGTCAGCATGACCACGACGATCGAGAGCCTGTTCGGCTCGGGCCGGATGGCGGCGGGCTTTTTTCTCAACAATGAGCTGACCGACTTCTCCCTTGCGCCGCTGCGGGCCGACGGCGCACCGGCGGCCAATGCCGTGGCGGCGGGCAAGCGGCCGCGATCCTCCATGTCGCCCGTTCTGATTCTCGATCGTGAAGGGCGGCTGGTCGGTGCCCTGGGTTCGCCGGGCGGGCCGTCTATCCTGGCCTATAACGCGAGGGCCCTGATCGCCATGCTGGACTGGGGCCTTCCGGTGCAGACGGCGTTCAACCTGCCCAATCTGGTGGCGCGGGGTGACGGCTTTGGCGCGGATACGGAGCGTTTCTCCGAAGCCCTGCGGGCGGGCCTGGCGGCGCGTGGCGTGACCCTGAGGCCCAATGACAGCGAAACCTCGGGCCTGCATGGCGGACTCTGGCGTCAGGGCCCGGACGGCTGGGCCTGGGACGGCGGTGCCGACGATCGCCGCGAGGGTGTGGCCAGAACAGGGCCCGTTGATTAGGCGCGCGATGCCAGCGGGCGGGATGACGGGCAGCCGGGCTGACCCCCGATCCGCGGCCCGTCCCTATTCAGGCTTGATCGACAGCTGGAAGGCGATGACCCCTTCGGAGACGTCGCTGTCGACACCCTCGCCGACGCGCACACCCTCGGGCCCGAGCTCGCGGTAAATCAGGCCGAAGGAGCTCTGCACCGGTCCCCGGCGCATGGCCAAGCCAAGCGAGGCATCGCCAATGAAGACGCCGGCGTCATGGCTGACTCCAGAACCTGCGAACTCGCCGTCACGGGTGCGGGCCCAGTTGTAGCCCACCGCCCGGCCGGATCCTGCCGCATAGAGATACCAGCGGGGGCGCTGGCCAAACGTCGCTTCGCCGGCCGGCATCAGCTGATCCAGATCCGGTCCGATCCGCAGGGTCGCCCCGGCCTCGGTGGTGCTGCCCCGCGAGCCGACGCCGACCCCGAGATGGGGTGAAAGGGTGATGTCGAGTCCGGACGCCATCCTGGCCAGGGTGCCTGTCCAGCCGCGGGTGAAGGTCAGGTCGTAGTGTTCGGCGTCATAGGCGGCGGGATCGAGCGGTCCGGGTGGCAGGGGCGAGCCGTCGACCCGGCGCACCGGGCCCTCGGTCCGCAGCCGCAGGCGGTCGTCGTAATCGCCGTTCCCGAACCAGACGTCCCGGTTCGATGCGGCCCATGGCGAGCCTCTTTCGCGCAGGGGCGCTATGTACCCATGCGTTGCCTCATCCGCGACGGAGCTCGCATCACGGTCGATCCGGATCGAAAGGTCCGCCGTCCCCGACGGGGATTGGCGCGTCAGTATCCACGGATTGGACAGGGCGGTCTGGATTGAGGGCGGCGACGCGGTCGCCGGCGCCGGGGCCAACAGGGCCACAGTCGTCAAGGCTACAATCGATACGGCCGTCACAGGCACCAACGGTTTTCCCGATCCGTCAACAGCTCACGACTCTGCACGATGTGCATCGTCTCGCCAACAGGCTTTTGCCCTGCTGGATGAACGTCGTCAGACCGTCTAGGTTCCGTGAGCCTGGCCAGGCTCAAGCCCCGCACGCCCTACTGACAGGCGAGGCACTCATCATAGTCCGTGGGGGCAGCGCTGAAGAGGTCCGGCTGGTTCGGATCGAGCTCGTCCTCGACCTTGTCATCCGCGCCTGCGAAGGCCGCGCGCTGGACCGACTTCGAGCGCAGATAGTAGAGCGATTTCACGCCCTTCTCCCAGGCCGACCAGTGCAGCATGTGCAGGTCCCATTTGTTGACGTCGCCCGGGATGAACAGATTGATCGACTGGGCCTGGCAGATGTCCGCCGCACGGTCGGCCGACAGTTCGACGATCCAGCGCTGATCCAGTTCGAAGGCGGTCTTGTAGATCGACTTCTCGTCATCGCTCAGATCGTCCAGATGCTGGACCGAGCCTTCGTGCTCGAGGATGGAGCTCCACACCGCCTCGGTGTCGATGCCCTTCTCGCCCAGCAGGCGTTCCAGATAGGGGTTCTTGACGGCGAACGAGCCCGACAGGGTCTTGTGCGTATAGATGTTGGCCGGGATCGGCTCGATACCGGCCGAGGTACCGCCGCAGATGATCGAGATCGAGGCCGTCGGGGCGATGGCCAGCTTGTGGCTGAACCGCTCCATAACGCCGCGCTCGGCGGCATCCTCGCAGGCCCCTTTTTCTTCGGCCAGCAGGCGGCTGGCCTTGTCGGCCTCGCGGCGCAGATGTTTGAACAGCCGCATGTTCCACGACTTGGCCATGGCCGACTCAAAGGCCACGCCCTGCGCCTGCAGGAAGGAGTGGAAGCCCATCAGGCCCAGACCCACCGAGCGCTCGCGCTTGGCCGAATAGACGGCGGCCGCCATGGCGGGCGGGGCGCGGCGGATGAAGTCTTCCAGAACATTGTCGAGGAACCGCATCACGTCCTCGATGAAGCGGGGCTCCTCGCGCCACTCCAGGAAGCTCTCGGCATTGACCGAGGACAGGCAGCAGACGGCGGTGCGGTCGACACCCAGGTGGTCGCGGCCGGTGTGCAGGGTGATCTCGCTGCACAGGTTGGACTGTTTCACCGACAGGCCCAGATCGCGCTGATGTTGCGGCATCTGGCGGTTCACCGTGTCGGAGAAGATCAGATAGGGCTCGCCGGTCTGCAGGCGGATTTCCAGGATCTTCTGCCACAGGGCGCGGGCGTCGACGGTCTTCACCACCGCCTGGTTCTTGGGCGAGAGCAGGTCGAACGTCCGGCCGTCCCGGACGGCTTCCATGAAGGCGTCCGAGATGTTGATGCCGTGGTGCAGGTTCAGGGACTTGCGGTTGAAGTCGCCCGAGGGTTTGCGGATCTCGAGGAACTCCTCGATCTCCGGATGGTGGACGTCCAGATAGACGGCGGCCGAGCCGCGGCGCAGCGAACCCTGGCTGATCGCCAGGGTCAGGGAGTCCATCACGCGGATGAAGGGGATGATGCCCGAGGTCTGGCCTGCGCCCTTGACCTTCTCGCCGATCGACCGGACGCCGCCCCAGTAGGTGCCGATGCCGCCGCCGTTGGAGGCGAGGGCCACATTCTCGTTCCAGACCGACTGGATGCCGTCGAGGCTGTCAGCCACGGCGTTCAGGAAGCAGCTGATCGGCAGGCCACGGTCGGCCCCGCCGTTCGACAGCACCGGCGTCGAGGGCATGAACCAGAGCTTCGACATGTAGTCATAGACGCGCTGGGCGTGATCATGGTCGTCGGCATAGGCCGTGGCGACGCGGGCGAACATGTCCTGATAGCTCTCGCCGGGCAGCAGATAGCGGTCTTCCAGCGTCTTCTTGCCGAATTCGGTCAGCAGGTCGTCGCGGGACCGGTCAAGCTGGAGTGAGCGCACCACGGAAAGCTGGGGGCGCAGCGCCGCATCACCGCCTGCAACCGGCTGGAATTCCACTGTCTTCAACGCTTCGCCGCCGGCCATAATGCTGTCGTCCCTGAACTGGATCGTTGCGAGAACCCCGCGCCCTGACCACATCATCTAGTGGCCGGAACGTTTCTCGCGTCCAGATATGGGGCGCAGATGGCTAACCAACCGTCAACGGGGTTGACGATCACTTTCTGCCCGAATCGCTCTCATGGCGGGGGATGAGCCTGTGGACAGGCTGCAACGAGGGCGTAACAGGCCTGAGCGCATCGTGATCACGAACGCGTGATTGGAACGTCACACAAGCGGGACTGTTAGCGACAGATGATCTCCTCTGAAACAACCGCCCTTGTCGGGCGTGTCCGGCGCCTCGCGAGGACGGAATTCAGCGCTCTTGCGGCCGTGCTCGTCCTGGTCGCCGGGGTCGCGGCCTTTGCCAAACTGGCCCACGGCATGGCGGGGGCGGATGGCCTTGAGTTTGACCGGGCTGTCCTGCTGGCCATGCGGCCCGGCGGCGCGGCCGACGGCTGGGGGCCGCCCTGGCTCGAAACGGCGGCGCTCGATCTGACGTCGCTGGGCGGGATCGCCGTTCTCGGCCTGTTTGGCCTCATCGTGGTTCTGTTCCTGATCCTGCAGCGCAAGCGGCTGTCGGCCCTGCTGCTGGCGCTCGGTCTGGCCGGTGGCGTGGGTCTCAGCGAAGGGTTGAAGGCCGTCTTCGGGCGCGACCGGCCGCCGGAGGCCTGGCGAGCCGTCGAGGCGGTCAACGCCAGCTTCCCTTCGGGCCATGCCCTGCTTGCGACGGTCTTCTATCTCAGCATGGGCGTCATGCTGACCCGGGCGTTCCCGCCGCGACATCTCAAGGCCTGTGTGCTCGGGGTCGCCCTGCTCCTGACCCTGATCGTCGGCCTGACCCGGGTCTATCTGGCCGCACACTGGGCCAGCGATGTCCTGGCCGGCTGGAGCCTGGGTGCAGCCTGGGCCATGGCCCTGTGGCTGGTGGCCCATGCGGTGCAACGCAGACAGTCTGTCCGTGACCGTAGAGCGCACGCCGCGCTCTTGCCGGACGATACGGTCACCGCTAAGGACCCATCCGTCATCGGGGAGTAGCCGCCCGCACCGATCAGCGGGGTTCGCGTCAACATACTTCCTCTCGCCCGGAGAGGATGGCGCGGGAAGTTTCCGGGGCCTCTGGCCGCAAGCGACTGCGTCGCGCGCGCTCAGGCCCCGCCAACACGGCAAGACCGCTGGCTTCGCAGGGTGCTTCCACGCGGGGGCCGGCTGCGGATGCCACTGGTCTGTCCGCCGAACCCCCGCGAACGATGAAGTATTGGACGCCTTCCTGATATCGACCGGCCTCGTCTCCATCGCGGAGATCGGGGACAAGACCATGCTGCTGGCCATCATGCTGGCCGCGGCGTGGCGACGGCCTCTGCCGATCCTGCTCGGAATACTGGTCGCGACCCTGGCCAACCATGCGGTCGCGGCCCTGGCGGGGTCGATGCTGGCGCGGTTCATGGACGGCGACTGGGTGCGCTGGGTCGTCGGCCTGGCCTTTCTCGGGTTTGCGGTCTGGGCGCTGATCCCCGACCGGTTCCATGAGGCACCCGACCGGACCGCGAAGACCCCCGCCGGCATCTTCTGGGCCACCGTCGTCGCCTTCTTCCTCATCGAGATGGGCGACAAGACCCAGGTCGCGACGGCCATGCTGGCCGCTCAGTTCCAGAACCTGCCGCTTGTGGTCGCGGGCTCGACTCTCGGCATGATGCTGGTCAACGGGCCGGCCGTTCTGCTGGGCGAAACTGCGGCAAAACGGCTGCCACTGGGCTGGATTCGCCTGGCCGCGGCTGCGGGTTTCGCGGCGACCGGGGTTTGGGTCCTGTTCGCGGGCTGATAGAAGCGGGTCTCTACGGAAAGCCCCGAAACCTATGCGTACCCTACTCCGTATCATCGGTGCCGTCGTGCTGCTGGTCCTGATGGCCCTGTTGCTGTCGCCCAGCGGGACCGTCGAGGCCGAGCGGTTGATCTGGGACAAGGCGGCGCATTTCATCGCCTTTGGCCTGATCCTCTGGAGCTTCGGCGTGCTCTTCCGGCGCCTGCTTCGGGCATGGGCCGCGCTCCTGGCGGTCGGCCTCGGAGCGGCGGTCGAGGTGGTCCAGGGCTATATCGGGCGAGACGCCAACTGGGGTGATCTCCTCGCGGACACGCTCGGCGTGGCGACCGCGCTGCTGATCTGGGTGGTCTGGCGCCGGTTCCGGACGCGCGAAGCCTTCCAGGTCCCCGACGCCTGACACCCCCGGCCCGCCGCGCGCCCCGTCCGGACCGCGCATAACCCTGAAGGTCGCCACGCGAAGGGTAGGGGCTTGTCCCCAGCAGCGTCCCCAGACACCTGCGTCCGCCCTACCAGATGTAGCGGTCCTGGAAAAAGTAATCGCAATATAGCCGCAAATTGGCTTGGCGCCGGGGCCATCCGCCCGCATACTGGTGCGTCAATCCCGGATACTCTTCAGAGCCCCGCACCCGATGAACGCGCACGTCTCGATCAAGCCTGCCACGCCCGGACTGCTGACCTCGTCGGCCGCCTACAAGCCGTTCCGCTATCCGTGGGCGTTCGACATGTGGAAGAAGCAGCAGCAGGTCCACTGGATGCCCGAAGAGGTGCCGCTGGGCGAGGACATGAAGGACTGGGCGGTCAACCTGACCCCGTCCGAACGCAATCTGCTGACCCAGATCTTCCGTTTCTTCACCCAGGCCGACATCGAGGTCCAGGACAACTACATGGAAAAATACGGTCGGGTGTTCAAACCGACCGAGGTCAAGATGATGCTGGCGTCCTTCGCCAACATGGAGACCATCCACATCGCCGCCTACGCCCTGCTGCTCGAAACCATCGGCATGCCCGAAAGCGAGTTCGGAGCCTTCATGGAATACGAGGCCATGCGCGACAAGCATGACTTCATGGGCAAGTTCGGGGTCGAGACCAACGGCGACATCGCCCGCACCCTGGCCATGTTCGGCGGCTTCTCGGAGGGGCTTCAGCTGTTCGCTTCCTTCGCGATGCTGATGAATTTCCCGCGCCAGAACAAGATGAAGGGCATGGGCCAGATCGTCAGCTGGTCGGTGCGCGACGAAAGCCTGCACTGCGAAGGCATCATCAAACTGTACCATGCCTTCAACAAGGAGACCGGGGCCGTCACGCCACAGGTCGCCGCCGACATCGTCGACTGCTGCAAGACCGTGGTCGAGATGGAGGACCGCTTCATCGACCTCGCCTTCGAGATGGGCCCGGTCAACGGCATGACGCCGGACGACATCAAACAATACATCCGCTTCATCGCAGACTGGCGCCTGCGCCAGCTGCACCTGCCGGAGGTCTATGGCGTCAAGGAAAACCCCCTGCCCTGGCTGCAGTCCCTCCTGTCGGGCGTGGAGCACGCCAATTTCTTCGAGGCCCGCGCCACCGAATACTCCAAGGCCGCCACCACCGGCGCCTGGCATGGGGCCGAAGGCGTCTGGGGCAGTTTCGACGCCATGATGAAGAAGCGGGCCGAGGGCGCACAGGCCTGATCAGCCCTCACGTCCCCGGCTGACCGGGCGCTCGACGGGTCAAATGCCCGCGTACCACTCGTAGCCGCGGTCTTCCCAATAGCCGCCCTTGCCACCACCGAGGTGGGCGAAGCTTTCCACGGCCTCGATCCGCTTGACGTATTTGGCGTGCTTGTAGCCCAGCTGCCGCTCGACCCTCAGCCGCAACGGCGCGCCGTGCGGGACCGGCAGAACCTCTCCGTTCATCTCCCAGGCGAGGATGGTCTGGGGGTGTCGGGCGTCGATCAGGTCTATGCTTTCATAATACCGGTCCCCGTCCTCACGCTGATCGAGGGCGTCGAAACAGTGGAAGACGATATAGCGCGCCTGAGGCTTGAGCCCGGCCTCGTCGAGCAGGGTCTCCAGCCTTACGCCGGTCCACTCGGCGATCGAGGTCCAGCCCTCGACACAGTCGTGTTTGGTGATCTGGCTCTGCGTCGGGCGGGTACGCAGTTCGGCCAGGCTGAGGGACAGGGGCCGTTCGACCAGCCCGTCGATGACCAGTCTGTAGCCGGCGAACCCTTCGGCCCTGAGCGCCTTGTAGTCGGCCGCGGCGGGGTCGACCGAGCCATTGGCCCTGAAGTCCGGCGAGATCTGCGCCCGACTGTAGGTCGGGGCCAGGGCGTCGGGGGGGATGAACAGGCGTTGGGACCGGAGGGTCAGTCCCTCGCCCATCCGCCGGGCCTGCTCGGCCAGACGGGTCCCGGCCTGGTTACAGGCCGCGAGCAGGGCTGTCGCGGCGGTGGCGACGGCCCCGGTCAGCCAGCGGCGACGGTTCATGACGGATCTCCCGGTTCGGTCGGCGGCTTGCGGCGGCGTTTCGGTCCCGCAGTGGACCCGGGCGGCTCGATGACGAACCAGCCGGTGATCATCGCGCGCATATTGTTGAACAGGCCGGTCCAGATCACCAGCACGACATGGATGGCGATGAAGCCGACGATCAGGGCCGCCGAGATGAAATGCAGGGTCCGCGCCGACTGACGGCCTCCCATCAGGTCCAGCAGCACACCGCCGATGGCGTTGAAGCCGGGCGACATCGACAGACCGGTGATCAGCATCATCGGCAGCACGATCAGGATCATGGCCAGATAGGTCAGCTTCTGGATGACGTTGTAGGTACGGGCGTGATCGTCGGTCGGGAAGTGGAAGCGGGCATGCTCCACCACCGAGGGGCCGATCCCCTTGAGGTCGCGAGCGGTCGGCCAGAGGCGGCGACCGAACCGGCGTGTGACCAGCCCGAAAAGCAGATAGGCGAGGCCGTTCAGGACGAAGATCCAGGCGAACAGGAAGTGATAGTTGCGCGCCTCGGCCAGGTTGCGCCCCTGCGGGATCAGCAACCAGTTCGGAATCGGGGGAATACTCATCCACGGATCGGCGAAGGTGGAGCGAACGCCCCAGTAGAGGTGCGGATGGGCCAGCAGGATGTTGAGCCCGCTCATGACCAGCACCACGACGGCCATGACGTTCAGCCAGTGCGTCAGTCGTACCCAGGCCGGATGTCGCCAGGTATCGGTTCGGCCGTTCGCCAGCGGCCGGTCCGCAAGGCGGGGTGCAGCGGCCCGGGCCCGGCGCGGGGCGTGCCCGTCCTCACCAGGTGGGCCTTTTGCCAAGTCGGTCAATCTTCCCTCCGGACGCGCGTGAAACGACGCTCTCACGGCACCCTGCAGGGCGCAACTGTCGGGTCGGTCAGGACGTCGGTTTCCGGGGGGTTATCGGTCGGGGTCGAAAATCGTTACGGCTCCCCGACAGAACCGGTCGGCGACCGGGTCGAGGAGAGGGGTGCGGACCAGAAGAACCCGCCGGATCGTCGGATGGTCCCGCTCCAGACGATCCAGCAGCGGCGCAAACCCGCCTCCCCGCATCTCCAGCGGACCGACCTCGTCAATCACCACGGACCCGGCCTGCCCGAGCGCCTGTTCAATATGGCGAACGGCCCAGTCGAACGCGGCCTGGCGGAACTGGAACCGCCCGACCGTGACAGAGGCCTCGTCCCTGGCCGGATGCTCGAGGGGCACCTCTTCCCCCGTCGCGATGTCCATGAATCGCCGCCCTGTCGGTGATTTCAGGGCCAGCACGCCCGCCACGGATCGTCCGGCCAGGCCCTCGGCCTCGATCCAGGCCGCAGCCCGCCGCGTCTTGCCGGACCCGATCTCGCCGTGGATCAGCAGGGCGTCCATTCGGGTCAGTCTTTCGGAGTGCTGGTCCCGCAGGTTCGGGGCGAGCGCTCGCAGGCGGCCACCTCGGCGGCCCAGGCGGCGCGCTCGCGCTCGTAACGAAGGCGGGCGGCTTCGCTCGCGGCGGCGTCCGCCTCCCACTGTGCCCGTTCGGTTTCCAGCCGCGCGACCTCGGCGCGCCAGCGGGTGTTCTCGGCCTGCCAGGCGGCGATAGCTTCGTTCTCGCGGCGTTCAGCGGCGTTGTTTCGGGCGACAATCGCCGCGTTCAGCCGGCTCGTCTCGGCGACCTCGGCGGGGTCCTGCTCAGCCTCGGGGGCCGCGCGGTAGGTTTCCCCGCGCAGTCGCAGCCATTCTTCGGACCCCGGAGCAGGGCTTGCGGCCGGTGCCGCCGGGGGCGTGATCTGCGGGGGCGTGGTCCTCTGGACCGGGGCCTGCGGCCGGGTTGTCTGGGCCAGGGCCGGTGCGGCGGCCAGTGTCAGTACGGCCAGGGCAACGGGGGTGAAGCGGATCATGGGAAAAGCCTCCGGGACAGATAGGCGCAAGGCGATGCTGGGTGGTTTCATGCGGCGCTGCCAGTGATAACGCCGATCGGGCGATTTGGCCCCGTCAGTGTGGCAGACGCAGGGCAAAGGTGGTGCCCGTCGGACCGGTCTCGACAAGGGTCAGGGCCCCACCGTGGTTGGCAGCCAGTTCCCGAGAGATCGCCAGTCCAAGGCCTGCTCCGCCCGAGGCCCGGCCACTGACGAACGGCTCGAACAGGCTTTCCGACAGGCGTGACGGAATACCGGGGCCGTCGTCGATGATCTGGATGATGCAGGCGTTGTCTTCGGCCGAGGCGATGACCCTGACGACGCCCTTCCGGGCCGTTCTGCGGGTCGGGTCGCTCTCTATGGCCTGCCGGGCGTTGCGCATCAGATTGACCAGCACGCGGTGCAACTGGTCGGGATCCGCCTGTATGCCCAGCCTCGCCGGGATGGATTTCGTCAGACGGACACCCGCCGCCGTCAGGCCGGCGTCCTCGGCCGCTGCGGCAATGGCGGGGGCCAGGGGGATGCGGACCCGCTGCGGCGGCGGCTCCTCGCTCTTGCCGTACTCCAGCACATTGCGGGAGAGGGTAGCCGCGCGGCCCAATGCCCGCTCAAGCCGCGGCAGGACGCGGGCCACCTCGGGATCCGGCGAGTCGGCCAGACGCTCGGATGCCAGTTGTGCCGAAGTCAGCATGTTGCGCAGGTCATGGTTGATCTTCGCCACAGCCTCGCCGAGGGCCACCAGCCGGGCGCGGGATCGCAGGGAGACGCGCACCTCCTCCTGCATGCGCGCCAGTTCGCGCTCGACCCGGCCGATCTCGTCGTGCCGGTCGCCGGGCGGAGCGCCCTCGGACTCCGGGTCGCGGGCGAAATGCTCGATCGAGCGGGTGACCCGGCGCAGCGGCTGCAGGACCAGGAAGGCCAGACCGCCGTAAAGCAATCCTCCGGCGACCAGCGAGATCAGCAGCGACATCAGCAGGCTGTTGACGAGAAAGGCCGCCAGTTCGGCCTTCAGGGGCTCGGCAGGCGCCAGAATCTCGATGAAATCGCCCGAACGGTAGCGCGGTCTGGCCTGGACCCGGATCGACCGGTCAGGGTGGCCGAACAGGGTGCGCCAGGGATCGGCGATCCGGGTCATGGGCCGGCTCTGGCGCAGATCGATCAGATCCGGTGTCCGTGGCAGGTTGGGTGCCTGCAGCAGCAGCCGCCTGACGCCCTGGTCGCCGACGACCACGGCCTGCACGCCGCCGATCGCCAGCAACTGTTCGGCGGCGTCGTCCTCGACCGCCGAATAGGGCAGGGCCTCGACCCCGACAGAAGCCAGTTCAGCCGACTGCAGCCGATCCAGAAGCCAGCGCTCGTGGAAGCTCGCCGCACTTGGAACGATGATCAGGATCTCGACCACCACGGTGAAGACAAAGGTCAGCATCAGCAGCCGCCAGGCGAGCGCGTCCGGTGCGTGGATCTTCAGCCGCTCGCGCCAGTCGACGGGCAGGCGAAGGCGGTCGTAAAGGGACCGGAGCCGGTTCATTCCGGGGCCTTTCGGGCGAGCGCGCGCTGCAACCCCTTCAATCCGAACGGCAGCACCACAGCCAGGACAAAGACCCCCGCCATAGGGGCCCGGAACTGGCCGAACAGCGCCTGGAAATCCGGGTCGGGGTTGCTCTGCAGCAGTTCATTCAGCCGCGCCCCGATCCAGCAATAGATGATGTGGGCCGGCAGCAGGCCGATGAAGGTGGCGACCGTATAGGGCGTCAGCCGCACGGACATGATCCCCGCGGCCACATTGATCATGTGAAAGGGGACCACCACGGCGAGGCGCGAGGCCAGAACATACCAGAAGGTATCCTTGTCGATCGCGGTGCAGACCTTCTGCATCAGGCCCTGGTCGCGCTCTGCCTTCCTTCTGAGGGCCACGCCCAAAGCCGAGCGCGCCACGGCATAGACGATCAGGGCACCCGCTGTGGCGGCGATCGAGGTCGAGACCCCGCCGACCCAGGGCCCGAAGAGATAGCCGGCGGTGATGGTGACGAAAAACACGCCCGGCACCACGCTGGCGGTCAGGACAGCGAAGACGACCATCAGGATCAGCAGGCACAGAAGGTAGTTGGCATCCTTGAAGGCGAGAAATTCTGCGCCGTGAACCCGCAGGGTGTCGAGCGACAGATAGCGGTTCCAGCCCATGGCGAAGATCAGGGCGATGACGCCGGCCAGTAAAATCAGGGGCAGGAAGCGTTTGATCCGGTCCATTGTCTCTCCGCAGCGGGGGGCTTCGGCGTTGACACCGCGGGCCCTGCCGCTTATACGCCCGCCCTTCCCGCGACGGATGCTTTCCGCCGCCTTTTTGTATTCAGTTCCAGGAGCCGAACGTGAAGCGGACCTATCAGCCGTCGCGACTCGTGCGCAAGCGCCGTCACGGCTTCCGTTCGCGGATGGCCACCAAGAACGGACAGAAGATCGTTGCGCGGCGTCGCGCCAAGGGCCGCAAGCGCCTGACGGCCTGATCTTTTCCAGTCCTCCCCCTTGGGGGAGGGGGACCATGCGAAGCATGGTGGAGGGGCGTCGGCCACGAGAACCGGTGAAGCGGATAAATCCCTCCACCGCTTCGCGGTCCCCCTCCCCCAAGGGGGAGGAATAATGAGCGACCCTTTCAAAATCGAACGCCTGACTTCGCGGCCCCAGTTCCTGGCGGCCGCGAAAGGCGTTTCAGAGGCTCGCGGTGCGGTGGTGGTGCAGCGGCTGGACCGCCAGGACGGCACCGCCACGGTGGGGCTGGGCTTCACGGCGACCCGCAAGGTCGGCAACGCCGTCATCCGCAATCGCGCCAAACGCCGTCTGAGAGAGGCGGCACGGGCCACCGTTCCCCTGTTGGCGGTCCCCGGCAGCGACTATGTCTTCATTGCCCGTATGGGCACGGCGGACCGTCCATGGGACCGTTTGCTTGACGATGTGAAATCGGCGCTTACAAGGCTCGCGACCCCGCGATCGGCGCCCCGACCAGCGCCCTCCCAACCCGCGTCCGCCGGCCAGGATTCCTGATCTCCATGCCTCCACACGACAACAGCCGAAACACGATCCTCTTCGTTGTGATCGCCGGCATCATGCTGATCGCCTACAGCTTCTTCGTGATGGAGCCGCAGGCCAAGGCCCGGAGGGCCGCCCAGCAGGCCGCGGCCGAACAGGCGGCCGCCGGTCCGGCCACGGCCGGGACGATCGCTGCGCCTTCTGCCGTCGTCTTTACGGACGATCGCACCGTCGCCCTGGCGCGGGGCGGCGCGCGGGTGCCGATCCAGACCGCGACAGTCACCGGCTCGTTGACCCTGACCGGCGCGCGCATCGATGACCTGTTCCTGACCCGCTATCGGGAAACCAATGAGGCGGGCTCGCCGCCGGTCGAACTGTTCCGTCCCGAGGGCATGCGTCACGCCTATCAGGCCCAGTTCGGCTGGAACGGCCCCAATGTCCAGGGTGGCGTTCCGGGACCGATGACGCCCTGGCGTCTGACCGAGGGCACGACCCTGACGCCGGCCACGCCGATCACCCTGACGTGGGACAATGGTGCGGGCCTGCGCTTCACGCG
>CANMXH010000035.1 GCA_947501315.1 Caulobacteraceae bacterium
GACCATGGCGGCGATGCGGCGGCGGCCGTCGGCGTCCTGCCATTCGGGCACCTTGGCGGCCACGATCCCGGCCTCGACGTCGTGGTCGAGGTAGTTGAGCGTGGTGACGATGTTCCAGCGGTCCATCTGGCCCTGATTGATCTGCTGGGTGCCGTGGTACAGGCCCGAGGTGTCGCCCAGGCCGATGGTGTTGGTGGTGGCGAACAGGCGGAACCATGGGTTCGGCCGGATGACGCGGTTCTGGTCCAGCAGGGTCAGACGGCCTTGCGCCTCGAGCACGCGCTGGATCACGAACATCACATCGGGGCGGCCGGCGTCATATTCGTCGAACACCAGGGCAATCGGGCGCTGGATGGCCCAGGGCAGCATGCCCTCGCGGAATTCGGTGATCTGTTTGCCGTCCTTCAGGACGATGGCGTCCTTGCCGACCAGATCGATACGGCTGACGTGGCTGTCGAGGTTCACCCGCACCATCGGCCAGTTCAGCCGGGCGGCGACCTGTTCGATATGGGTCGACTTGCCGGTGCCGTGATAGCCCTGGACCATGACCCGGCGGTCGAAGCTGAAGCCGGCGCAGATGGCCAGGGTCGTCTGCGGATCGAACCGATAGGCCTCGTCGATCTCGGGCACATGGCTGTCGCGCTCGGTGAAGACCGGCACGGTCATGTCCGAGTCGACCCCGAAGATCTCGCGCACGGTGGCGCGACGGTGCGGTTCGAGGGTCAGCAGGGGATCGGGGGAGGCGTCGAGCGGGGAGGTCATATCCTTCCTCTAGACACCGGCCGCGCGCGGCTCAACACGCGCATCCGGGTCGAAGGCGTTATTCCGCGCTCAGGGCACGTCCACATTGCCGCGCGTGGCCTTGGAACAGGGGCAGACCTGACCAGCTTTGGGGCTCAAGGCGTCGATGACTGACTGTTCCAACCCGTCAGGGCGGATGTACGGTTCGCACCCCTCGCCCGGCTGAAGGGCCTCCCTGATACCTTGTCGCTGCCGCCGGGTTCGACGATGATAAGCCCTCAGGAGACCTGTCTTGAGCCGACGCAATTTCCCGAAGGCGCGGAGGGCGGGGATCGCGATCCTGTCGTTCGGACTGTGCCTGTCGTCCTGCACTGATCCGACGACAGCACCAACAGAGCGCAAACGCGGGGAGCAGGTGGCTGTGGCCAATCCGGTCTTTCATTTCGAGATCCCGGTCGCCGACATGGACCGCGCAATTCGCTTCTATGAGTCGGTGTTCGGTTTCCGACTCACCCGGCGAACTGTCGATGCGTACGACATGGCGTTCTTCCCCCGCACGGATGGCGCGCCCGGCGCATCCGGTGCGCTGGCCAAGGGCGACGTCTATGTTCCCTCCAAGGCGGGCCCCATCATCTATTTTGACGTCCCCGACATCGACCCGGTCGTTGCCCGCGCGAAAGCCTTGGGTGCCCGGGTTCTCTATCCGAAGACGCACAACGGCGAAGCGGGCTATGTCGCCGAGATCGAAGACAGCGAAGGCAACAGGATAGCGCTAAGCGCCGTGGCCGATTGACAAGGGCTGCGCGCCCAGCCCCCTGAATTCGCCGGAATCCACTGTCGCGGCTCTAAGCCAGACCGGCCTTCTTCAGCGTCTTGTACGCCTTGATCACGCTCTGCAGCTTGGCCTCGGCACCCCGGTCGCCCTGGTTCAGGTCGGGGTGGAAGCGTTTCAGCATCTCGTGATAGCGCGCCTTGACCCCGGCCTTGCTGGTGCGGGCGTCGAGGTCGAGCACTGACAGGGCCGCGCGCTCCAGCTTGCCGAGCCGAAGCGTATCCTCGCCGGCCGGTCCGGCCTGCTCCCGGGTGCGGCGGCCGAAGAGGCCGAAACTGTCTTGCCAGCTGCCGGCCCCCTTGGTGTTGGCGGTGCCCATTTTCGAGGCGAAGGCGGCGGCCTCGCGGCTGAACTTGCCGGCCTTCATTTCCCAGGTCGGGCGGCCACCGGTCATGGCCTCGTTCTCCTTGGCCGCGCGGACCTCGCCGTCGCTCATGCCGGCGTAGAAATTCCAGCCCTTGTTGTATTCGCCCGCATGGCCCTGACAGAAGTCGTAGAAGTCGTTCAGCCGCTCACGCGACTTGGGCGCGCGGGCCGTCGCCGGCTTGCTGCAGTCGGGCCACTGGCAGCGGACCTCGCCGGGCTTGAGGTGCAGGACGTCGGCCTCCGCCGCCGCCTCCTCGGGGCGCGGTGGCTTGATCCGCATATCCTTGAAGCGCGGCTTGTATTCAAATTCGGATGACATCGGACCCAGTGTAGGGTCGAATTGGTCACCAACAAGGACACACCCATGCCGGAAGGCCCGATTGCGACGATTATCCGGGAAAAGCTGACGGCGGGCCTCTCGCCCGACCGGCTGGAGATCGAGGACGACAGCGCGCGGCACGCTGGACACCACCATGAGGGCGGTATCGACGCGCGCCCCGGCGGCGAGAGCCATTTCAACCTCACGGTCGTTGCCGCGGCCTTTGAGGGTCAGGGCCGGGTCCAGCGACAGCGCGCGATCAACGCCCTGTTGCGCGACGAGCTGGCGGGCCCGGTCCATGCCCTGTCCATCCGTGCTATCACCCCGGCGGAGGCCGAGGGCTCGACCGGTTGAGGTTTGCCGAAGGATGACATCGACGGCCCGGTCCCGTTCATCTCGTCTTAGAAGGTTATGACTATCGTCCCGGCTGTGATTGATATCGGCTGTGCGCAATGGTTGAATCGGACGAAATCGGCAAATCGCTGAACCGCGAAGCTGGTGCTGGCGAGGTCGTTGGTGGCGAGGCCGCACAGGCGCTCCGTGCCATTCTTCAGACCCAATACCTTCGCTACGTGATCATCGGGACCTGGGCCCTTGGCCTGCTGACCCCGGTCGGCTTCACCATCGCGGCACTCTGGTTTGTCGGCACCGTCGCCGCCGGTGCCCTCCGCGGGGCGGTGGAAAGGCACATCAGTGACCGGGTCGGCGCGGGCTGGGGTCTCGTGTTTCCGGCTGTCGCCACGGCGACCACCGCCGCCTGGGCCGCCGCGCCGCTGCTCGCCTGGTATTCCGGCCATCCCTTCGGCCATGCACTCGCTGCGACCCTTCTGGTCTGCGGCTATATGCTGGTCTTCTCGCAGCTCCGCGCCTCGCCCTGGCAGGCGCTTGTCATCTCATCGCCCTACAGCGCGGCCGCCGGGATCATCCTGATCAGCATGTGGGGCGGCCCCCTGTTCTGGCCCTTCCTGTCGATCCTGCCCCTGACGGCGTCGGGACTCGTCGTTCTGGTCATGATGACCCTGTTGCGGGAAGAGCGAATCCGGGCCTTCCAGGCCCATCAGTCCCACCTGATTGATGAGCTCGAGGCCGCGCGCGACAAGGCCAATGCCGCCAGCGACGCCAAGACCAATTTCCTCGGGGTGGTCTCCCACGAGCTGCGTACGCCGATGAATGGCGTCCTCGGTGCCGCCCAGCTGCTTGGTTCGACCCGGCTCGAGACGACCCAGCGTGAATATCTCTCCGTCATCCGCAACTCTGGCGACAATCTGCTGAGCCTGCTCAACGACATCCTCGACATGACCAAGATCGAGGCCGGCAAGATGACCTTCGAGACCGTCGATGTCTCGATCGAGGACCTTCACAAACGGGTGACGGGCCCGTTCCAGGCCCAGGCCGAGGCCAAGGGGTTGAACTTCAACGCTCAATTCGAGGGCGATATCCCCGCAGTCGTGCGCGGCGACCCGCTGCGCGTCTGCCAGGTGATCCACAATCTGCTCTCCAATGCGGTGAAATTCACCGACAAGGGCGAGGTGTCCATGCTGGCGCGGGGCGAGCGGCTGGAGAACGGTCGGGTGCGCCTGGGCTTCGCCGTGACGGATTCCGGCGCCGGTATCGCGGCGGACGATCTGGCGCGGCTGTTCCAGCCCTTTACCCAGGTCGACGTCTCCTCGACGCGCCGCTTTGGCGGCACCGGTCTCGGCCTGACCATTGCCCGTCGCATGGCCAATATCATGGGGGGTGATATCAATGTTGTCTCGACCCTCGGCGAGGGCTCGACCTTCACCTTCTCGATCGAGGCAGATGTGGTCGAATGGACCCGTCAGCCTGCGGCCGAGCCCATCCACGCCGACATCGGGGACGGCCGGCCGCTCAGCGTCCTTCTGGTCGAGGATCATCCCGTCAACCGCATGATCCTGCAGGCCTGGCTGGGCTCCGCCGGCCATGTCTCGGCGACCGCAGAGAATGGCCAGACCGGCATTGAAGCCGCGGGCGAGCAACGCTTTGACCTGATCATCATGGATGTGAACATGCCCGTGATGGACGGGTTGACGGCGACGCGGGCGATCCGCGACGGGGAAGGTCCGAACCACGATACGCCCATCGTCGTCCTGTCGGCTTCGGCCCGCCGTGAGGACCATTTGGCGGGGCTGGACGCCGGGGCGGACGCCTATCTCAACAAGCCCATTGATTTCGGCGCCCTCGCCAAGGTCATGAACCGGGTCAGCGGGGGCCGTGCCGGGGTCCGGGCACTGGTCGACGCCGGGGAAACGGCCTCGGCCGCCTGACTCCGGGCAAGCGCGGTTGGCGGTCTTCAATCTTCAGACCCGGGCCGGTTGGATTGCATGAAGGGGACCGCGGGGGACAACCCGCGAGGGGTCTTGCCTCAGCGACTACGGGCTCGCCATGCCGGGTCGCGCGCCCCGGTCAGTCCACACAACTGCAGGAAGCCAATCACAGCCGCGGTCCGGGCAGGCATGGGACGCGCCAGAAACAACTGGGGCACCGCCTCGGCGCGGGCCATCAGCGGCAGGACAACCCACCGGTCGGGAAATCGCCGCACGTCGATATGCGGGTCAGCCTTGAGGTGCGGACAATACCGCAATGAGCGGTCGACACAGGCCCTGTGCAGCGGCGCGATCGCGCCCGCGTCGATCAGGATATGGTCGTCCGGAATATCCCCGGGCAAACGGGCACCCCGCCCATCCGCCCGCAGACGGCCCGCCGTCACCGGATGCGCCACCTGGGTCCAGCGATCGGTTGCCGGGGTCGGCTGCCCGCACATCGGGCACCGCATGTCGCGCACCGACAGCCGCTGCCGCACGGCATGGTTCTGCGAATAGAGGGGCCTGCCCATACCGGGGTTCTCGACCTGCCGGATAGCCAGCGCCCTGCCGACTGAAGGGCAGGGACCGGCTCCGAGCGAGGGTTCACCCGTCCAGCTGGTCACCCAGGGCACATCGACCCCGACCTTCAGTGACGACAGATTCACGGACCCTCCCCGGGGCGATGATGCGTCGCCACCTCGCTCCCCTCGAACGGCGATTGCAACAGTCATGGGCTTCCAAATCGAACCGGAGGCGCTAGACCGCGCTTATGGCGACACGCATTCCGATCCTGAACGAGGTGATCCCGGCCAGCGAGGGGGCTATGACCATTGACGCACCCATGATCGCGCGTGTGACGGACCTGGCCGGCGATCTGGCCGTCAATCTGTCGATCGCCCTGATCATTCTGATCGCTACCGTTCTGGCGGCCCGATGGATCTCGGGGATCACGCGACGGATGCTGTCGAAGGTCGCCGGCTTCCGCAACGACCTGACGGTGGTCAGCTTCGTCGTCCAGGTGGTGAGGGTCGTCGTCTATGTCGTCGGCTTCATCGCCGTTCTGCAACGGCTGGGTGTCCAGACCACCTCGATCATCGCGGTTCTTGGAGCCGCCTCGCTGGCGGTGGGCCTTGCCCTGCAGGGCACGCTGTCCAACGTCGCTGCGGGCGTCCTGCTACTGGTCCTGCGGCCCTACAGGGTGGGCGATGTGATCGAGGTGGGCGGGGCGACGGGTACGGTCCAGCGTCTCGACCTGTTCGTGACGCAGATGTCGAACGCCAATAACCACAAGATCGTCGTTCCGAACTCCCGGGTTCTGGGCGATGTGATCATCAACCTGACCGGCCAGAAGACCCGGCGAATCGAGGTTCTGTTCGCGGTCGGCTACACCGCCAATCTCAAACAGGCCTGTGCCGTCCTCGCGGGCGTGGCCCGGGCCCACGACAGGGTGCTGCCGGACCCGGAGCCCTGGGTCGGGGTCACCGGTCTGCGCGACAGTGCCGTCGAGGTGACCCTGCAGGCCTGGGTGGAGGTTGATGACTGGTGGCAGGTCAGGGCCGACCTGATCCAGCAGGGCAAGGAGGCGCTGGATGCTGCGGGGGTGGAAATCCCCTTCCCGCATCAGGTCGCCGTAGCCTATGACCCCCCTGCACCGGGTCCGGACCCGGTCGAGCAGACGAAACCCGAACCTGAGCCCCAGGCACCGCCGCCGGCCCCGCGCCGTCGCCGCCTGGGCCGGAAGGCCTGATCCATGCGTTACGACTTCGGTTCGGACAACACCGCCGGCATGGCACCGGCCGCGCTCGAGGCCCTGATCTCGGCCAATGAGGGCTATGCAAGGGCCTATGGTGCCGATGACGTCACCGCCCGCGCCGCGGACCTGATCCGCGCCCGGCTGGACGCCGACGCCGAGATCCGTTTCGTCTTCTCCGGTACCGCCGCCAACGCCATTGCCCTGTCGATGCTGGCCTGGCCGCACGAGGCGGTGCTGGCGCACCACGCCGCCCATGTCTGCACCGACGAGACGGGCGCTCCCGGCTTTTTCGGCTCAGGGGTCGGCCTGCTGGGTCTGCCCGGCCTGTCGGGGAAGATCGAGCCCGCCGGGCTTCATGCCGTCCTCGCGGAGCCCGAGGTCGGTCACCGGCAGCCGCCGGCTGCCCTCAGCCTGACCCAGTCCACCGAATACGGCACCGTCTATACCGAGGAAGAACTGCGCCACCTGATCGAGCCGGTGAAACTTCGCGGCCATGGCGTCCACATGGACGGGGCGCGGTTGGCCAATGCCGCGGCTGCGGGCTTCGACCTTACGCAGATCGCGCGGCTGGGCGTCGATGTGCTGGTGTTCGGCGGGGCCAAGGCCGGGGCCAATTGCGCCGAAGCCATCGTGATGTTTGACAAGTCGCTGGCGCGCCGCATCGACAACCGGCTGAAACAGGCGGGTCAGACCGCGTCCAAGACCCGCTTCCTCTCGGCCCCGATCCTGGGCCTGCTGGAGAGCGGTGACTGGGAGGCCGGGGCCGCCCACGCCAATCTGATGGCGCAGCGGCTTGCAGCCGGTATCGCCACCGGCTCGTCGTTTGTGCTGGCCCATCCGGTCGAGGCCAATGCGGTGTTCGTGCGAATGCCGCCCGAGGCGCATCAGCGTCTGAACGAGGCAGGCTGGGCCTGCTATCGTTTCGACGACGGCTCGGTCCGGTTCGTCTGCTCATGGGCGACGCGGGTCGAGGCCGTGGATGAACTGCTGCAGGCGATCGCAACGCTTTGACCGCGACGTTCATTGAGCGGTCGCCACGGCTTGCGTGGAGAGACCAAAGCATGACCCTTCTCGCCTCCTGGCGATGGATCGGGTGCCCGAGGGACTGAAATGAACGCACCGTCTTGCAGCGCCGACCGTACCTCTGATGATCTCAGGGCCTACCGGGCCGTACGGGCTGCGATGCCGGGCCTTGCGCAAGGATTGAGCCCGGAAGACCTCGCTGCCCAGTCCATGGCGGACTGCAGTCCCGGCAAATGGCATCTGGCCCACACCAGCTGGTTCTTCGAGGCCATGATTCTGGCAGACGAGCCGGGCTACCGCCCGGTCGATCCGCGCTTCCAGACCCTGTTCAACAGCTATTATGAGACGCTCGGACCGCGGGTAGACCGCCCCCTGCGCGGCCTGATGACCCGGCCGTCGCTCGACGAGGTGCTCGCCTATCGGCGCGAAATCGACCGCCGGATGGCGGCCTGGCTGGGCGAGGCGCCGAACGATGCGCGCCGGCTCTATCTGTTCACCCTCGGCCTGCATCACGACCAGCAGCATCAGGAGCTGTTCCTGATGGACATCCTGAACCTGATGGCAGCCTCCCCGCTGGATCCGGCGGCCTTTGCAACAGAGCCCCGGGCGTGTCCGGCGCAACCGGCGAGGGGCGGGACCAGCCGCTTCGATGGCGGCCTGGTAGAGATCGGCCATGCCGGCCCCGGCTTCGCCTTCGACAATGAGGGGCCGGCGCATCGGGTCTGGCTGGAACCCTATGCCCTCGCCAATGATCTGACGACCAATGCTGACTGGATCGCCTTCATGGACGATGGCGGCTACAGCCGTCCCGAGCTTTGGCTCTCTGACGGCTGGGCGACGGTTCAGGCCCAGGGTTGGCAGGCTCCCCTCTACTGGCAATGCGAGGGGCAGCACTGGACAACGATGGGTCTGTCGGGGCGCATGCCGGTCGCGCCGGCCTCTCCGGTCCGCCACCTCAGCTTCTACGAGGCCGACGCCTTCGCCCGCTGGGCGGGCAAGCGGCTGCCGGGCGAGGCGGAATGGGAGCATGCGGTCCGGTGCCGTCCCGAGGCCTTCGCCAATGCGTTCGGCGAGGTCTGGCAGTGGACGGCCAGCGCCTACGCCCCCTATCCGGGCTTCCGGCCGACAGAGGGCACGGCGTCGGAATATAACGGGAAATTCATGGCCAACCAGATGGTGTTGCGCGGCTCCAGCTTCGCCACGCCCGACGGGCATGCCCGGGTCAGCTACCGCAATTTCTTCTATCCGCATCAGCGGTGGGCCTTCACGGGCCTGCGGCTGGCCGAGGATGCGCCGGCATCACCGGTCCGGTCCGCCGATCAGGGCGAGACGGCCGGCTTCCGCCGCGATCTGGTCGCGGGACTTTCCCGATCACCCAAGGTGGCATCGCCAAAATGGTTTTATGATGCCGAAGGCTCCCGCCTGTTCGAGGCCATTACCCGCCTGCCCGAATACTATCCCACCCGGCAGGAGGCGGCGCTGCTGCGGCGCGTGGCACCGGAATGGGCAGCGCGGTTCGGCCCGGGCGCGGTCCTGGTCGAGTTTGGCTCGGGGGCCAGCGAGAAGACCCGGATCGTCCTCGATGCCGCCCCCGACCTCGGGGCCTATGTGCCGATCGACATCAGCGCCGATGCCCTTGACGCTGCCGCCCGCCGGATTGCGGGGGCCTATCCGGCGCTGACCGTTCACCCGCTGGTCGGCGACTTCCTGCATCTGGGCACCTTGCCTGCCGGCATAGGGCAGGGGCGGCGCGTGGGCTTCTTCCCGGGCTCGACCATCGGCAATCTCGAGCGGGACGAGGCCATCGCCTTCCTGGCGGCGGCGCGCGGGCTGCTGGGCCCGGACGCCCTGTTCATTCTGGGGGTCGATCTGGTCAAGGCCCCGGAAACCCTGATCGCTGCCTATGACGATGCGGCGGGCGTAACCGCAGCCTTCAATCGTAATCTGCTCGTCCGTGCCAACCGCGAGCTGGGCGCAGGGTTCGATGTCGACGCCTTTTCGCACCGCGCCGCCTGGAACCCGTCCGCGGCCCGGATGGAAATGCATCTCGAGGCGACCCGGGACATGACGGTTCTGCTCGACGGACGCCGGATCTCTTTCCTGCGCGGCGAAACCATCCATACGGAGAGCTCGCGGAAATACACCGGGGAGTCGGTCCGCGAACTGGCCGGGGCGTCCGGTTGGCGGGTGGCCGGATTCGAGGCCAGCCCGGACCCGTCGGTGGCCCTGGTGCTGCTCGAGGTCTGATCAGGGCGCGGCGACCTGCGCGGCCGCCGCCCGTTCCGATGCCCCGGCCCGGCGATCCAGACCGTTCGTCGCTTGAGTTGAGGCCGCGTCCGGGGCCTGGCCCGGCGATGGCGGGTTCATCACAAAGGACACAAAGGAAGCCACAAAGGCCACAACGGGTCCGGTGCCGTCCTCCGAACCGGGCCTGCCGTTGCACAGGATCCATGCGGCGCAAGCCGCGATCCCGGATCAGCCCTGGCAGGCAACGACCTCGACACGGACTGGCTCTCTTCGTGTCCTTCGTGGCTTCCTTTGTGTCCTTCGTGATGAACCTTCCGGCTGCCGCGGCTCACCCGAAGGATCGGCGGCAGGGTCATATCAGCGGAAGATTTCTCTAGTCAGCGACGGTCGGTGTCGCGCGGGGACGGGCCCCGTGCGAGGCTTCGCCCCCCTTGCGGCCGGCCTCTGCCGCAAGTCGGCGGTCCTGGGAGAAGCTGCGCTTTTCGCCCGGGACGCTGGCACCCCCCTTGCGGGCGATCTCGCGCTGACGTTCCGGATCCATGGAGGCGAAGCCCCGTCTGGAGACGCCGGAGGCTTGGGGGGACGGACCTTGAGCCATGGGAGGGTCCTTTCATGGCGGCGATGGCGGTTCCGGGGATGAACCCTCGGCATCGCTTCCGGTTCCGGGTGGATGACCCGGCAATCGTCAGCGAATCGTGGGGGTTGGAGGCAACGCGCGCATGCGGGCCCCGGGGTCGGACCTCGCCTGCGTCGCCGCCTTCCGGGTCCGGATGCCGCATTTCTTCAACCGCGCCGGCTGGACCAATGACCGGTCCGGGCGTCGGGTCAGGAAGGTCCTGACGCCGGGCGGGCGATCGGCGTCCCGCGCATGGCGGTGTCTGAAACAAAGGGATTGCTGCGCCGTTCGGCCCCGAAGGTCGAGGTCGGTCCGTGGCCGGGCACGAAGGTCACGTCGTCGCCCAGCGGCCACAGCTTGGTCGTGATGGCGTGCATCAGGCTGGCGTGGTCGCTGCGCGGGAAGTCGGTGCGTCCGATCGAGCCCTGGAACAGGACGTCCCCGACCTGGGCGAAGCGGGCCTCACGGTTGAAGAAGATGACGTGGCCCGGCGTGTGACCGGGACAGTGCCGGACCTCCCACGTCGTGTCCCCCAGCGTCAGAACGTCGCCGTCTGCCAGCCACCGGCTCGGAGTAAAGCTGCGCGCCTCGGGCAGGCCGTACATCCTGCCCTGGGTCGGGATGCCGTCGATCCAGAACTGGTCGTCAGGATGCGGACCGATGATGTCCAGCCCGGTCTTCTCCTGCATTTCGGCCGCCCCGCCGGCATGATCGAGATGGCCATGGGTGATCCAGATGGCGTCGAGGGTCAGGCCCTGCTTCGCGACAGCCCCCAGCAGGCTGTCCACCGAGGCCCCCGGATCAATGATCGCGGCCTTCAGGGTCTTGCGGCACCAGACGAGGGTGCAGTTCTGCTGCAGGGGCGTGACCGGGAAGACGGCGACACCGATGGGAGAGGGTGAGGGACTCATGAGTTCCAGATAGCGCGCCGGCGTCCTTCCCGAAACCGTCCCGTTGCCGGCGTCTCACGTTGACCTTTCGGGCGGTCCTCGACATAAGGGCGGGCTTCAAAGGTGCCGCCTCCCCGGAAACGGATTTGGGGCGGCCCTTTTTGTTTTACCCACACAGCGCTGCGCCCGCCCCAAGGGTGCCGCCCCAGAGCGTCAGAATCCCGACCATGCAAGTCGTCGAAAAGTCCAACGAAGGTCTCAGCCGCGTGATCGCGGTGACCATTCCTGTCGCCGAGCTGAACCAGAAGCTGGACGCCAAGCTCAAGGAAGTCGCGCCGCAGATGAAGCTCAAGGGCTTCCGTCCCGGCAAAGTCCCGATGTCGCACGTCAAGAAGACCTTCGGCCGCGACCTGATGGGCGAGATCGTCAACGATGCGCTGAACACCTCGAGCCAGAAGGCCCTCGACGACGCCAAGGTGCGTCCGGCCGCGCCCGCCGAGATGAAGCTGACCTCCGACATGGAAAAGGTCATCGCCGGCACGGAAGACCTCGCCTACGAAATGGCGCTGGAAGTCATGCCCGACTTCACCCCGACCGACATCAAGAAGCTGAAGCTGGAACGCCCGACCTACGAAGCGTCGGACGCCGATCTGGACGAGGCCCTCACCGAACTGGCCGGTCAGGCCAAATCCTATGAGGACAAGAAGGGCAAGTCCGTGAAGGCCGCTGAAGGTGACGAGGTCACCATCGACTTCCTCGGCAAGCTGGACGGCGAGCCCTTCGAAGGCGGTGCCGCCGAGGACACCCAGCTGGTGATCGGCTCCAACCGCTTCATCCCGGGCTTCGAAGAGCAGCTCAAGGGCGCCAAGGTCGGGGACGAGACCGTCCTGAACGTGACCTTCCCGGCGGACTACCAGGCCGCCCATCTGGCCGGCAAGGCCGTGACCTTCGACGTCAAGGTCAAGGCCATCAAGGCCGAGGCCCCCGCTGTCATCGACGAAGCCTTCGCCCAGCGCATCGGCATCGAGTCGCTGGACAAGCTGAAAGAGCTGCTGCGCACCAACCTGAACCAGCAGTACACCGGCGCGGCCCGCTTCAAGCTGAAGCGCGCCCTGCTGGACGCCCTGGACAAGGCGCACGACTTCCCCCTGCCGCCCAAGATGGTCGAGGCCGAGTTCGACGGCATCTGGCAGCAGGTCGAGGCCGACAAGGACGCCGGCCGCCTGCCGGAGGATGATGCCAAAAAGTCCGAGAAGACGCTCAAGGACGAATATCACAAGATCGCCGAGCGCCGCGTGCGCCTGGGTCTGGTGCTGGCCGAGATCGGCCGGGCCAATAACGTCCAGATCACCGAGCAGGAACTGAACAACGCCATCATGAACGAGGCCCGCAACTATCCGGGCCAGGAGCGTCAGGTGCTGGACTTCTATCGCCAGAACCCCAATGCCGCCGCCCAGATGCGCGCTCCGATCTATGAGGAAAAGGTCTGCGACCTGATCTTCGATACGGCCAAGGTCACCGACACGCCGATCACCAAGGAAGAGCTGCTCAAGGAAGACGACGACCTCTAGGGTCGGCCTCCAGCCTGACGACATTGCCCCGTCGCGACCCCGTCGCGGCGGGGATTTCGTTTCCGGGATGTCCGTCGCGTGTGTTTCCGGCCGGACGGAAGGCTGATACGCTCCGTGTCCAAGTCAGTCCGGAACACGCCCATGTTGTACGCCCTTTTGGCCGCGGCCCTGTTGGCGTCGCCCCAAGCCGCGCCGGCCGCACAGACGCCGCCCGTTGCGCAAGCCCCTGTCCGGCTGGAAGATGTGGTGGTCGACGCCCGGCGGCTGGAAGACACCACGGAAGCCTATGTCGATGAGGTCGCCGCGCCCGCGCGTCGCCGCGGCCTGGCCCGATGGAAGGACGGCCTGTGCGTCGGCGTCGCCAATCTGGAGAATGAGACCGCCCAATATCTGGCCGACCGGGTTTCCGACGTCGCCCGCAGCCTCGGCCTGCGTGCCCATGAGCCTGACTGCCATCCCAGCGTCCTGATCGTCGCCACCAGTGACGGTCCGGGCTTCACCCGGGAGTTCGTGGCCATGCGTCCGCGGCTGTTCCGCGTCGGCGGGGCGGGCATGGATCGCGGCGGGGCGGAACTGCGCGACTTCATCCGCGAGGACAGGCCGGTCCGCTGGTGGCATGTCAGCCTGCCCGAGGACAGCGAGACCGGCGAGGCCGTGGTGCGCCTGCCCGGCTCCATCAGCGGCTCCGGGGCCGAGACAGGCGGGACGTCTGCCCAGCAATATGCGCCGCAGACCCGGGTCCAGATTCCGTCACGCCTCAACGACCAGACGGAGGACGTCCTCAAGCGGGTGTTCATTATCGTCGATGTGGATGAGCTGAACGGCGCGAGCCTCCAGCAACTCGGCGACTATGTCGCCATGGTCGCCATGGCCCAGGTCAATCCCGATGCGGATACCGGTCGTTTCGACACCATACTGAACCTGTTCGATGACCCCGCCACAGCGCCCGCGGGCCTGACCGGCTGGGATCGGGCCTATCTGGACGGCCTGTACGACCCCCAGTCGGAAACCCACCGCGTCAACCAGCGTGCCCAGGTCCAGGCCGTCGCCTCCGCCATCGCCAGCGCCTATCGGGGCAGCTCGGCCGGACCTGAAGATCTTGATCGCTGAGGCTGCGTCCGACCCTGCCCCGACAGGGTCTTGGAGGCGGGATCTGCGCCCCGGTCCGGCCACGATGTCGATCTAGGTCCAGCATCGGCTGTTTGAGGGGTCCATTATGTCATTTCTTGCCTTGGCGCTGGCGGCTGGCCTGCTCTCGCAGACACCCGGTCAGGTTCAGGAACCCGCCGGCGGCGCTGTGGCGCAACTGGGGGATGTCGTCGTCGAGGGGCGTCGTCTCAGGTCCGTCGTCCAGAATTTCGTCGGTGAGGTCACAGCGCCCGCGACGGGCGACCGCGGCCCGGCACGCTGGAACGGCCCGGTCTGTATCGGTGTGGTCAATCTTCGCGCCGAGGTCGCCCAGTATATCGTCGACCGGGCGTCCGACGTCGCGCGTGAGCTGGGGCTGGAGGCCGGCGAGCCGGGTTGCGCCGCCAATGTCCTGATCATCGCCGCCGCCGACGGCCAGGCGGTCGCCGACGGCATCGTCGAGGAGCGTCGGCGGGCCTTTGTGCCGGGCGGCTCCGGCATGACGCGCACCCTGAGTGCCCTCGAGGATTTCCGGACATCCGATGCGCCCGTTCGGTGGTGGCATGTCAGCGCGCCGGTCGATTCCGAAAGCGGTGAACTGGCCACGCGCCTGCCGGGCCGGGATGCCCCGCAGATCGCCGTATCCCGTGCCTCGCGCATCCGGACGGACATTCGCGACGACCTGTTCAAGGCCATCATCGTCGTTGACATCGGCAAGGTGGACTCGATCTCCCTCACGCAGCTGGCGGACTACTGCACCCTGATCGCCCTGGCCCAGGTCGATCCGAAGGCTGATGTGGCGTCTTTCGAGACGATCCTGAACGTCTTCATCGACCCGGAAACTACCGGTCTGACCGGCTGGGACAGGGACTATCTGGCGGCCCTTTACGGGATCGAGCAGAACCGTCTGGGGTCTGCCCGCGGTGGCGAGATCGTCGATCTGATGATGCGCGC
>CANMXH010000036.1 GCA_947501315.1 Caulobacteraceae bacterium
CTGGTTGACCCAGTCGAGGGTCGCCGAGACGTCGCCCATGACCTGCTCATAGCCGGCCGCGCCGACGATCTGCTGGATCCGCGACATGTCCGTCAGGCCGGCCGGGTCCTCGACCCGGCTGAAGAAGGCAGGGGCGACGGCGGCGAAGCCGGCCCTGGCCAGCCGCCGGCAGAGGTCGCGGATGTATTCGTGGACGCCGAAAATCTCGGATGCGACCACCACCACCGGCCAGGGGCCGTCACCGGCCGGGCGCGCGACGAAGATCGGCAGGGCGAAACCGTCCGGGGCCGGAATGGTGGTGGTATCCTGGGTCAGGCCCTCACCGTCCGTGGTGATCGGGGCTGCCTGCCCGGCCAGGGCCGCGGGGGCATAGCCGGCGAAGGCCAGTCCACCGACCACGCCGGTCGCCAGCGCGCGGCGGCTGAAACGGAAATCCTCGGGCTCGGGCCCTTCAGGGCGGATCAGGTTCGGCATCGAGCGGCTCCGGTCTTGCGAGGGCGCGAGACTGACCGCGCGACCGGCCGCCGTCGAGTCACGATTGTCGTGACGCTAACGCGCCCGGCGGAGGGTCAGATTGATCCGGCCGCCCCCCGGAACCAGCGTCGAGGAGCCGGCGATGACCCGGTCGATCCCGTGCCGCGCCAGCCGCGCCGGACCGGTCAGGGCGCAGACATCGCCCGAGGCCAGCCGCACCGTCCGCGTCGGCCCGCCCTCTGCCGCGCCGATCCGGAACACCGCGGCATCACCCAGCGAGACGGACAGCACGGGCGCGCGGAGGTCCTGTTCGTCGCGGTCCTGATGCAGCCCCATCCTCGCCCCGCCGCGATAGAGGTTGACCAGACAGGCGTCCGGTGGATCGGGCCAGCCGGTCAGGTCGCTCCAGAGCGTCAGCAGGGTCTCCGGCATGGACGGCCAGGGCGCACCGGTCTCCGGATGGGTCGGCTGGTAGCGGTAACCCGCCCGGTCCGAGACCCACCCCAGCGGGCCGAGATTGGTCATCTCGACCGAAAACGGCCGCCCGCCGGGCGTCACGGGCCGGAAAAAGGCTGACTGTTCAACGGCCGCCAGCACCCCTGCCAGCAACCCCGACTGTGCCGTCGCGCAAAGGGCTCCCGGCCAGAGCCGGAAACCCTCCATACCCGTATCGATCGCGCGCGCGGAAACCATGCTCCAAGGTAGGAGCAGCCCCTCCGGCGCTCAAGCCGCGCGCTGGCGCAACTGGCAGACCCTGACGGTTGAATCGTGCGTCAGGGCTCTTTGGGACTTGCGGCGGGTGGGGTGTTTCCCATATCGGCCTCAACCGCCCTGAAACCCCGCCGCTTGTGGGGCTTTGTGGCCGGAATCGTACCAACCGACCAAAGACCCTGACACCGGGGGCGGTCACGCGCGGCGCTTCGCTCTAAAAGGCCGCCGCATCGCCCGCTGAAATGGAGTGAAAGACCACCAATGGCCAAGATCATCGGCATCGACCTGGGCACCACCAACTCGTGCGTGGCCGTCATGGACGGCAAGAACCCCAAGGTCATCGAGAACGCCGAGGGCAACCGCACCACGCCCTCCGTCATCGCCATCCAGGACGGCGGCGAGACCCTGGTGGGTCAGCCGGCCCGCCGCCAGGCGGTGACCAATCCGACCAACACCTTCTTCGCCATCAAGCGCCTGATCGGCCGCTCGTTCGATGATCCGGTGGTGGCCAAGGACAAGAACATGGTCCCCTATGAGATCGTCAAGGGACCGACCGGCGACGCCTGGGTGCGCGCCAATGGCAAGGACTATTCGCCCCAGCAGATCTCGGCCTTCACCCTCGGCAAGATGAAGGAGGCCGCTGAGGCCTATCTTGGCGAGACCGTGACCCAGGCCGTCATCACCGTTCCGGCCTATTTCAACGACGCCCAGCGTCAGGCGACCAAGGACGCCGGCAAGATCGCCGGTCTTGAAGTCCTGCGCATCATTAACGAGCCGACTGCAGCCGCCCTCGCCTATGGACTGGACAAGAACGACGGTCAGAAGATCGCCGTCTACGACCTCGGCGGCGGCACCTTTGACGTCTCGATCCTCGAGATCGGCGACGGCGTGTTCGAGGTGAAGTCGACCAATGGCGACACCTTCCTCGGCGGCGAGGACTTCGACCTGCGCCTGGTCGACTATCTGGCCGACGAGTTCAAGAAGGAACAGGGCGTCGACCTGCGCTCCGACAAACTGGCCCTGCAGCGCCTCAAGGAAGAGGCCGAAAAGGCCAAGAAGGAACTCAGCTCCACCAGCCAGTATGAGGTCAATCTGCCGTTCATCACCATGAACGCCTCAGGCCCGCTGCACCTGAACATCAAGCTCTCGCGCGCCAAGCTGGAGGCCCTTGTCGAGGACCTCGTCCAGCGCACCATCGAACCCTGCGCCAAGGCACTGAAGGACGCGGGCCTCAAGGCCTCGGACATCGATGAAGTGGTCCTGGTCGGCGGCATGACCCGCATGCCGATGGTCCAGGAAGCGGTGAAGAAATTCTTCGGCAAGGAGCCGCACAAGGGCGTCAACCCCGATGAGGTCGTGGCCCTCGGTGCCGCTGTTCAGGCCGGCGTCCTGCAGGGCGACGTCAAGGATGTCCTGCTGCTGGACGTGACTCCGCTGACCCTCGGCATCGAGACCCTGGGCGGCGTCTTCACCCCGCTGATCGAGCGCAACACCACCATCCCGACCAAGAAGAGCCAGACCTTCTCGACCGCAGACGACAACCAGTCGGCCGTGACCATCCGGGTCTTCCAGGGCGAGCGTCCCATGGCGGCCGACAACAAGGTCCTGGGCCAGTTCGACCTGATGGGCATTCCGCCGGCACCGCGCGGCATGCCGCAGATCGAGGTCGCCTTCGACATCGACGCCAACGGCATCGTCCATGTCACGGCCAAGGACAAGGCGACCAACAAGGAACAGTCGATCCGCATCCAGGCCAATGGCGGCCTCTCGGATGCCGACATCGAAAAAATGGTCAAGGAAGCCGAGGCCAATGCCGCCTCCGACAAGGCCCGCAAGGAGATGGTCGAGGCGGTCAACGCTGCCGACAGCCTGATCCATTCGACCGAAAAGGCCATGGCCGAGCACGGCGACAAGGTCGGGGCCGAGGAGAAGGCCGCGATCGAGACCGCCCTGGCCGACCTGAAGACGGCGAAGGACGGTACGGATCCGGAAGACATCCGGGCGAAGACCAATACCCTGGTCCAGGCCTCAATGAAGCTGGGCGAGGCCATGTACGCCTCCCAGCCGGGCACCGGCGACAGCGATGACGCCACGGCCACCGCCGACGACGGCGTGGTCGACGCCGAATTCGAGGAAGTCCCGGGCGACGACGACGGAAAGAAGAGCGCGTAGGCCGGAACATTCCTCCCCCCGGCGCTTCGCCGGGGGGAGGAATGGGCCGCTTCATGAAACTTGCATCATCGGACCGGGCACCCATGTCAGTCCGGTCAGCCGATCCGGTCCGTCACCCGCCAGGAGGCGTCGGCCGGCGGCAGGGTAAGGGGACGAACGCCACATGGCGACGCGTGACTATTACGAGATCCTCGGGGTCGAACGGACCATCGACGCCGCCGGGCTGAAATCGGCCTATCATAAACTGGCGATGCTGCATCACCCTGACCGTAACGGCGGGTGCGAGGACGCCATGGCCCGGTTCAAGGAGATTTCTGCGGCCTATTCGATCCTCTCAGACAACCAGAAACGCGCCGCCTATGACCGGTTCGGCCATGCCGGCGTCGACGGCGGAGGCGGCGGATTCGGGGGCCAGGGCCAGGGCTTCACCGACGTCAATGACATCTTCTCCCAGGTCTTCGGCGACGCCTTCGGCGATGTGTTCGGCGGCCGCGCCGGTGGCGGCGCACGACAGCATGGACCGCGCCGCGGCTCCGACCTGCGCTATGACATGGAGATCACCCTCGAGCAGGCCTACAAGGGCTCCGACGTCGAGATTGCGATCCCGACCACCGCCGCCTGCGAGACCTGCGAAGGCTCCGGTGCCCGCAAGGGTGCCAAGGCGACGACCTGCTCGACCTGCCAGGGCGCCGGCCGTGTGCGCTCGGCCAACGGCTTCTTCCAGGTCGAGCGGACCTGCCCCCATTGCGGCGGGCAGGGGTCGCGCCTGTCGGCTGCGGACACCTGCACCGGCTGCGCGGGCCATGGGCAGGTGCGCAAGAACCGCAAGCTGCAGCTCAAGATTCCGGCCGGGGTCGATGACGGATCGCGCATCCGCCTGTCCGGAGAGGGCGACGCCGGGACACGCGGCGGCCCGCGCGGCGATCTTTATGTCTTCATCTCGGTGACGCCCCACGAACTGTTCGAGCGAGACAATCTCGATCTGCTGGTCACCGTGCCCGTACCCATGACGACGGCGGCACTGGGCGGCGAGATCGAGGCACCCTGCCTGACCTCCGAGGCCTGCGACGGCCGCTGCCGTGCGCCCGTCAACGTCCCTGCCGGGTCCCAGACCGGCAAGACCGTCCGCATCAAGGGCAAGGGCATGCCGCACCTGAACGGCAAGAACCGCGGCGATCTGGTGGTCGAGCTGTTCATCGAGACCCCGACCGATCTGACCGCGCAGCAGAAGGCGTTGCTTCAGGAGCTGGCGGCCTCGCTGGGCGAGAGCCAGACGCCGCGAAACTCGTCCTTCACCGGCAAGGCCAAACGCTTCTGGGCTGATATCCTGGGCTCGGACACACCGCAGTAACCGCCGTCACCCTCGGGCTTGACCCGAGGGCCAGACCGTCAGGTCCTCCGTCGATGGACAGGCTGACAGCAGCGGGAGGGCCGTCCCCGGCGCACAGCGCGCCGCCGCATCTGATCCTCGGGTCAAGCCCGAGGATGACGGTCGGGGAGAAACGCTTCACAATACGAGAGAACTGACAGGGGTCCGAGTTGAGCGCCATCTTTCACGCCGGCATCTCCGGAGCCCGCGGCCGTATGGGCCGGGCGGTTTCGACCGCTCTGGACGCGCGCGAGGACGTGGTCGTCGCGGCCCGTTTCGACCGGGGCGAGATGCCCGACCTGTCGCTGTGCGACGTGATCATCGACTTCTCGACGCCGGACGCCTCGGTCGAGCTGGCCCGGACCTGCGCCGAACGCGGCGGTCCGGCCCTGGTCATCGGCTCGACCGGACTCACGGCCGAACAGGAGGCCGAAATCCACGAGGCGGCCGGGAAGATCGCCATCGTCCGCAGCGGAAATTTCTCGCTGGGAGTCAACATATTGATCGGGCTGGTGGAACACGCCGCCCAGCGGCTCGATGCGGCCGACTGGGACATCGAGGTTCTGGAGACCCATCACCGCCGGAAGGCCGACGCGCCGTCCGGCACCGCCCTGATGCTGGGCGAGGCCGCCGCCAATGGCCGCGACGTCGACCTGGCCGACGTCCGCTCCGGGCCTTACGACGGCATCACCGGGGTCCGGGAAACCGGCAGGATCGGCTTTGCCTCCCTGCGCGCCGGCGGCGTCATCGGCGAGCATACGGTGCTGTTCGCGT
This sequence comes from Caulobacteraceae bacterium, assembly GCA_947501315.1. Lineage (GTDB taxonomy): Bacteria > Pseudomonadota > Alphaproteobacteria > Caulobacterales > Caulobacteraceae > Brevundimonas. The sequence continues at coordinate 5,501 of CANMXH010000036.1, forward strand.
CTGAAGACGAAACCCTGACGCTCAGCCACTCAGCCATCGACCGGTCGCTGTTCGCCAGGGGCGCCGTCGCCGCCGCCGCCTGGGTCCGCAGCCGCAAGCCGGGCCTTTACGACATGCAGGATGTGCTGGGGTTCCGTCAGGCCTGACGGGAGACCCCGGCGGCCCTAGCGCCCCGTCGAACCGAAGCCGCCTGCGCCGCGCGCGGTCTCGTCCAGGACCCCGACCTCGACCAGGGTCGCCTGCTCATGCCTTGCGATCACAAGCTGGGCGATGCGCTCGCCGCGGCGGATCACGAACGGGTCCTGTCCATGATTGATCAGGATGACCCCGACCTCGCCGCGATAGTCGCTGTCGATGGTGCCGGGTGAGTTCAGGCAGGTCAGGCCATGCTTCAGGGCCAGACCTGAGCGCGGCCGCACCTGGGCTTCATAACCGGCCTCCAGGGCGATCTTCAGCCCCGTGGGGACCAGGGCCCGGGCCCCCGGCTCCAGCGTCACCGGCGCGTCTTCCGGCACCGCCGCGCGCAGGTCCATCCCGGCCGAGCCGCCGGTCTCATAGGCCGGCAGGGGCAGGCCCTCGGCATGGGGCAGGCGTTCGACGCGGACGGTGGTCATGCGGGCGCGGCTTTCAGGACCTGAAGTGATCGGCGATGCGGGCGGCGAGCTTTCTCGCCACCTCGGCCTTGGACTGGCGCGGCCAGGTCTCGGCCGTGCCGTCGCGGGTGAACAGGGTGACCGTATTGCCGTCCGCGCCGAAGACGTCGTCGGAGACGTCATTGCCGACGATCCAGTCGCAGCCCTTGCGCGACAGCTTGGAGCGGGCATTGACCTCGAGGTCGGTCGTTTCGGCGGCAAAGCCCACCACCAGTTTCGGCCGCTTCTTCCCGGGCGCGGATATGCCCGCGAGGATGTCGGGGTTTTCGATCAGGGACAGGGACGGCGGACCGCCGGGGGCCTTCTTGATCTTGCCCGAGGCGACGCCGTCGACGCGCCAGTCGGCGACCGCCGCGCTCATCACGGCAATATCCGCAGGCAGGGCCGAGGTCACGGCCGCCTGCATCTCGCGCGCGGTCTCGACCCACAGACGCTCGACGCCGACCGGCGCGGCCAGGGCGACAGGACCCGAGACCAGGGTCACCTGCGCGCCCAGTCGGGCAAGGGCTTCGGCGATGGCATAGCCCTGTTTGCCGCTGGAGCGATTGGTCAGGCCCCGCACGGGATCGATCGGCTCGAAGGTCGGACCGGCGGTCACCACGGCCCGGCGCCCGGCCAGGGGACGTCCGTCCGGACCAGCCAGCAAGGCCTCGATCGCGCCCAGGATCACCGCCGGCTCCGCCATCCGGCCGGGCCCGAACTCGCCACAGGCCATTTCACCGTCGTCGGGTCCGACCACAGCCACGCCGTGGAAGCCGTCGAACGCCTTTAGCCGCACCATGTTCGCCTGCACCGCCGGATGCTGCCACATCCGCACATTCATGGCCGGGGCCAGCAGCACGCGCTTGTCGGTGGCCAGCAGGGTGGTAGAGGCCAGATCGTCGGCCATTCCGTTGGCCGCCCTGGCGATCAGGCCCGCCGTCGCCGGTGCCACGACCACCAGATCGGCCCAGCGCGACAGCTCGATATGGCCCATGACCGTCTCGTCGTCAGGCATGAAAAGTTCGCTGCGCACAGGATGGCCGGTCAGGGCGGCCAGGGACATCGGAGTCACAAACGCAGCGCCGGCTGCGGTCAGTATGCTCATGACCTCCGCCCCGCCCTTTTTCAGCAGGCGCACCAGCTCCAGCGCCTTGTAGGCGGCGATGCCGCCGCCGACGATCAGCAGGATCTTGCGTCCGGACAGCGAGGCTGGGGTCATGGCGCTGATCTAGCGATGCGGCCGCACGGCGTCGAGGGGGGCCGGACAATCAGGAACATTGCACGAACGGATGACCTGTGGTTATCTTCGTGTCGGTCCCGCACAACCGAAGGAGGGTATCATGGCGATCTGGCAGGGCAGGATATGGATTGCGGCGGCGCTTTTGGGCCTGACCGCATGTGGCAATGGCGGCTCGGCGGTAGAGACCCGGGATCGGTCGGGCGACGGGTCGGAGGCGGTGCTCACTGCGGCCGGCCCCGAAACGGAGAGCACAAGGGTCGTGCGGGAAGGGCCACAGCCCGGTCTGACGGCCAACCGGCGCGAGACGGTAGACGCCAAGACCGCGCGGCTGTTCGAGCGAAACGGTGCCGATTTCGGCGCAGCGACGGCTGAGGACTATCTGGCCAAGGTCCGGGCCTTCACGACCCGTCCACCGGCCGGAACAGACCGGGTGGAGCGTCCCAACGGGGATGTGCTGCTGTATCAGGCGTCAACCAACACCTTTGCCGTCGTATCGCGCGACGGCATCGCCAAGACCATGTTCAAGCCGCGCGACGGCTCCGCCTACTGGGACGAGCAGAAGTCCGCCGCTCCGGATTTCGGCCGGCGTCGGGCGGAGCCTTCGGGGGGATAACAGCCGGATCGGCCGGGAGTCAGGCCTCGTCCGTCTCGCTGCGGTCAGCCAATTCCCGGATCAGATCCAGGGCCAGCTTCTGCTGCCGGGTCGACAGCTGGGGTGCCAGACGGCTGATCTCGATGGTGTAGCGGGTGGCCGGAAAATCGTGCTCGAACGCGCCGCCGCCCTCGGCCATGCCCGCGATCTGGGCGCCGGTCAGACCCTCGAAGAAATAGCCGATATCGACCTTGAAGAACCTTGCGATGTCCCAGAGCTTCGATGCCGAAATCCGGTTGGCACCTTTTTCGTATTTCTGGATCTGCTGAAACGTCAGGCCGAGCGCCCGGCCCAGATCGCTTTGATTGTATCCGAGTGCGAGACGCTTCTCGCAAACACGCCGGCCTACATGCCGGTCCACGGGATGAGGACCATCCTCGCCCTTACCTCTCGCCATCGTCCGCTTATCCTTCGGTTTCCTCGAGCCGAGCCTGAATGCGCTCGCGATTCGTCCCTGTCATCAAAAATTACGAAAATAGCCCTGCCAGACCCAGCAACGGTTGAGCGGTCGACTCTCTTGCGCCCGTTAAGCGTGAAAGTCAGGCCCCAAGGGACGAATCAACTGACCGGGCCGGCCCGATGGAAACCACGCAAACGGCCCCACGGCGCGGCGGTCGCCAGTCCGGCCAGCACGGCCAGCCAGAACAGCAGGTCACCGAAGCGCCCGTAGAGCGTCTTCGCAGCCGGCCGGGGCAGCCGGGCGTCGATGACACCACTTTCGCCCGGTTCCAGCCTTTGATCGTCGATCACCCGGCCCCAGGGATCGATCATGGCAGAGACGCCCGTGGGCGTTGACCGCACCACCGGCAGGCCCGTCTCGATGGCCCGATAGCTGGCCAGGTTCAGGTGCTGGAGCGGACCAGAACTGCGGCCGAACCAGGCATCGTTGGAGATGTTGACGATCCATTCCGGTCGTCCGGCTGCGGCGGGCGTGAAACCCGGATAGAGGCTCTCGTAGCAGATCAGTGGTTGCGCCCGTGGCGCTCCGGGAATGTCGATGGGGGCCGGGCGGGGGCCCGGGCTGAAGTCGGTCGGCATATGGGTCAGGCTGCGGGCGCCAAGGGCCCCCAGCAGGCCGCCCGCCGGCAGAAATTCGCCGAACGGGACCAGGCGGTATTTGTCATAGACGGCGCTGATCCGGAGCCCGTCGCCGCCCTCATCCGTCAGCACGAACAGGCTGTTGAAATAGCGCTCGTTCCCGGGCGCCGAGGGATCGGCAAGACCCCGGCCCAGCCCCATGATCAGGCTCTGGCCCGGCTGAACAGCGCGGGCGATGGCCGCTGCCTCGGGCGAGCCGGGCGCGAACACCCGGTTGGCCGAAGCCGGCAAGGCACCCTCGGGCCAGATGATCAGATCGGGCAGGGCCGCACCCGGTCGGGCGGTCAGATTGACATAGCGGTCGACGATGCCGCGATAGGCTTCAGGCGTCCATTTCGACTCCTGGTCAACATCGGCCTGAACAATGCGGACCAAGGTCGCAGTGAGCTCCAGCCTGGCCTGCGACAATCGCACAGCCCCGCCCATCACCAGACCCGCGACGGCGAGGGTACCCAGCACCGCCGCTGCGATACGGTCCTTGCGAAGGCCCGTCCCCAGCAGGGGGCCGAAGGCGGCGGCCGCGGCCACGGTGACGAAGCCGAGACCATAGACGCCGGCGACGGCCGCGAACTGCGACACTGCAGACCCGGCCTTCCAGCTGGCTCCCGCCGGGTTCCAGGGGAAGCCGGTCAGGACGTGACCGCGTAGCCACTCCAGCAGGCAGAACAGGGCTGCGAAGAACAAGGCCCGCTTGACACCACCCGGCAGGAACCGACGGTAAAGGGCCGTTGCCGTGCCCCAGAACAGGCCGAGGCCGATCGGCAGAAGACTGGCCGCAAAGGGCGCCATCCAGGCCTGGGCCGGATTGATGAGGAAGGCCTCAGCCACCCACCAGCAGCTGATGAAGAAATAGGCGAAGCCGGCGAGCCAGCCCATCCAGAAGCCGCCGCGCACCGAGGTCGCGCGCTCGGCGAGGAACATCAACAGGGCATAGCCGAGCAGACCCGGCAGGAAGCCGAACGGCGGATGCGCCAGGGCCGCGCCTGCACCGGCGGCCAGCGCCAGGCCGATCCGGCCGAAGCGCAGGATCAGCCGCGCGCGCGGGCCGTCATCGTCAAGCGTCGCCGTGAGCAGGGTCATGGGGCCTGTATGGGTCCGCGACGCCAAGGCTGGCAAGAAGGGTTCGCTCCTCGGCTTCCATCGCCTCGGCCTCGACCTCTTCGACATGGTCGCGGCCCAGCAGGTGAAGCACGCCGTGGACCGTCAGATGCGTCACATGATCCGCCAGACTCTTGCCTTGCGCCGCAGCCTCGGCGGCGCAGACACCGTGGGCCAGCACCAGGTCACCCAGATGCGGTGCCGCGCTCTCCGCGGCCGGAAACGACAGGACATTGGTCGGCTGGTCCCGGTCACGGAAGCGGCGGTTGAGATCATGCACAGCCGCGTCGTCCGTCAGAAGCACGACGACATCGCCCTCGACCGTCCCCAGAGCGGCGACGGCGGCCCGTTCGACCCGGGCGACCACATCCGGCAGGGCCTCGGTCCAGGCCGGATCCTCGACCTCGACCTCGATCACAGGTCCGGATCCTCGAGATCGGCGGCCGGGCGTCGGCTGGCCGCGTCGGCGTCATAGGCCCGCACGATCCGCTCGACCATGGCGTGCCGGACCACATCCCGGGCCTCGAACCGCTGGACCCCGACACCCTTGACGTCCTCAAGGATGCGCAGGGCGTGCTTCAGGCCGGAATCCCGCGGATTCAGCAGATCGACCTGGGACGGGTCGCCGGTCACCACCATGCGCGCGCCCTCGCCCAGCCGGGTCAGGACCATCTTCATCTGCAGGCGCGACGTATTCTGGGCCTCGTCAACGATGATATAGGCGTGGGCCAGGGTGCGACCCCGCATAAAGGCAATCGGCGCCGCCTCGATCTCGCCCTTGTCGCGCCGCCGGCGCACGTCATCGGGGCCGAGGATGTCGTTCAGCGCCTCCCAGATGGGGGCCAGATAGGGATCGACCTTTTCATTCAGATCGCCCGGCAGGAAGCCCAGCTTCTCGCCCGCCTCGACCGCGGGCCGGGTGATGACCAGCCGGTCCACCTGTCCCCGTCGCAGCAGGGAGGCGCCGTAGGCGGCCGCGAGAAAGGTCTTGCCTGTCCCGGCCGGACCGACGCCGAACGTCAGCTCCCGACTGGCGAGCAGGGCCAGATAGTTGGCCTGGGCCGCCGTCTTGGGCGCAATGGCCCCGCGTCGGCCGACCGGCAGGGCGATGGCGTCGGGGACCATACTCCCCTGCCCTGCCCGGGGCTGGGCCATGGCCGCGCCGAGGGCCGTGCGGACATCGGCCTCGGTGATCTCGGCACCGGCATCGGCACGGTCGGCCAGGGTTTCGATGACCCGTTTGGCCTGGGCCCGGTCGCGGGCCGAGCCATTGATCGAAACGCCGCCGCCGGGGGTCTCGACCAACACCTTGAACCGGTCCTCGATCAGGGCCAGGTGCCGGCTGCCGGGGCCGATGACGGCCCGCAGGGCGAGGTCGCCGAGGGCCAGGAACTCACTCTCACGCGCCATGGATACGCTCTTGCGGCACCGCGCCCGCCGAATGAGGCGTCGCCGCTGAAGGCTGACCGGGTTCGGCCAGACGGCCCTTCAGCGAGTTCTGCTGGCCGTGTCCGATCTCCACCCGAACGATCCGGCCGATCAGATGATCGGCGTCATCGACATGCACGGACTGCAGCCAGGGCGAGCGGCCGATGGCCTGACCGGGCTGACGGCCCTTCTTCTCGAACAGGACATCCATGGTCCGTCCGGCCATGGCGACGTTGAAGGCGGTCTGCTGCTCCCACAACAGGGCCTGAAGCGCGTGCAGGCGTTCGCGCGCAACCCCGGCCGGCACCTGACTGGCCATGCCGGCAGCGGGTGTGCCGGGACGTGGCGAATACATGAAGGAGAAGGCCGAGGCGTAGCGGACGCGCCGGACCAGATCCATCGTCTGTTCGAAATCGGCGTCGGTCTCGCCGGGGAAGCCGACGATGAAATCCCCCGACAGGGCGATATCCGGCCGCGCCGACCGGATGCGATCCATGAGCTCGAAATATTTCGCCCGTCCATGCTTGCGGTTCATTGCCCGCAGGATGCGATCAGAGCCGGACTGGACCGGCAGGTGCAGCCACGGCATCAGGGCCTCCAGATCGCCATGGGCCGCGATCAGGTCGTCGCTCATGTCGTTGGGATGGCTGGTGGTGTAGCGGATCCGGTCGATGCCGGGGATGTCGGCCAGGGCATGGGCCAGCCGCGCCAGGGTCGAGGGCGCACCGTCCGGCCCCTCGCCGTCATAGGCGTTGACGTTCTGGCCCAGCAGGGTGACCTCGCGCACCCCCTTCCCGGCCAGCTCCCGCGCCTCGGCCAGCACCGCCGCGACCGGCCGCGACCATTCGGCCCCGCGGGTATAGGGCACGACGCAGAAGGTGCAGAATTTGTCGCAACCCTCCTGCACGGTCAGGAAGGCAGTCGGGCCGTCGACGCCGCGGGCCTTCGGCAGGGCGTCGAATTTGTCGACCGGAGCGAAATCGGCGCCGATCCGCTCGCCCCGCGCCCGCGCCGTGCGGGTCAGCAGTTCAGGCAGCTGATGATAGGCCTGCGGCCCGACCACCAGATCGACGGCCGGCTGCCGGCGCATGATCTCCTCGCCCTCGGCCTGGGCGACACAGCCGGCCACGGCGATGGTCATGGCCCCCTGCCCTGCCGCAGACCGCTCTTCCTTCAGGACCCGCAGCTTGCCGAGCTCGGAATAGACCTTTTCGGCCGCCTTCTCGCGGATGTGGCAGGTGTTGAGGATGACGAAATCGGCACCCTCGGCGGTATCCGTCGTCGCATAGCCCAGCGGACGCAGCACATCAGCCATGCGCTCGCTGTCATAGACATTCATCTGGCAGCCGTAGGTCTTGATGAACAGGCGTTTGGGCGTGGCCTGTCGGTCCTGCGGCGGGGCGGGGGTTTCAGTCATTGGGCTGGCTGGATAGCGCAGAGCGGGGCCGCGCGCCACATCCACACCGGGGCTCAGATATCCAGCTTGTCCGGATCGACCCGATGGGCGTTGCGGGTGAAGATAAGGCCTTCGCGCGTGGACGGCTCCGCCCCGACGATCGCCTTGCCGTAGAGTTCCAGCTTGTGACCGACCAGTTCGAAGCCGAGGCGTTCGGCGATCTCGGTCTTGAGACGTTCGATCTCGGCGTCGAAGAACTCGATGACCTCGCCCGTCCGGGTGTCGATCAGGTGGTCGTGGTGGTCGTCGCCAGCCTCTTCATAGCGGCTGCGACCGTCGCCGAAATCGTGTTTCTCGACCACGCCGGCCTCCTCGAACAGGCGGACGGTGCGATAGACGGTGGCGATCGAGATATGCGGGTCGATGGCGGATGCGCGGCGGTACAGTTCCTCGACGTCCGGATGGTCGTCGGCGCTCGACAGCACCCGGGCGATAACGCGCCGCTGCTCGGTCATGCGCATGCCGCGGTCGGCGCAGAGTTTCTCGATCCGGTCCATGGCGGCAAGAATAGGCGGGCGGGCCGCGCTAGGGAAGCTTCACCGGCAAGTTTAGGGCCAGGATCAGCGCATCCTGCCGACCACCGTCAGGGCGGGCATAGTATCCCGGCCGGCGGCCCGCTTCAGAGAAGCCCGCCCGGGCATAGAGGGCAAGGGCCGCGGCGTTGTCGTCGGCGACCTCGAGGAACAGCCGCGCCGCGCCGCGCGCCGCCGCCGCGGTCCCGCCCTCACGGACCAGCCGGGCACCGAGACCGCGCCGACGAGCCTCCGGGCGGACGGCCAGGGTCAGGATCTCCGCCTCGTCGACGACTGTGCGCAGAAGGATGAATCCTTCCGGTACCTCGATCGCGAACACCCCCGCCTGCGCCAGCAGGTCGGCCAGGGACGCAGCGTCCCACGGCGCGGAAAAGGCCGCAGCATGGATCCCGGCCAGACGCTCGGCCGTGTCGCGGGTCATGGGGCCCGGACCGGTCCGCGGGCCTGCCCGGGCAGGCGGGTGGGCGGGGTAGCATCCGGGGCACGCAGATAGAGCGGGCGCGGCACAGCCAGGGCCGGATCCGCCGCTGCCGCGAGCCGGGCCAGGGCACCGGGATCCGGCCCCTCAAGGGCCATGACCGTCCGGCCCGCAGCGACATCTGCAAACAAGGGGGCACCGGAGCCGACGAGGACTGCCCCGCCGGCCAGGGTCGCAATCCGGCCCGCCGCCGCCTCAAGCGTCAGCGCCTCGGCCGGGCCGTCCGCCACGCCGCCGCGCCAGACGCGCGCATAGACCTGTCCGCGCCGCGCATCGATCAGGGCCGCAACCTCCGGAGCCTCTCCGGCGGATGCCGCCAGCGCATCCAGCCCCGAAATCCCTACCAGGGGCCGGCCCAGCGCCGCCGCCAGGCCCTGGGCAAAGGCCAGGCCGACCCGCAGGCCGGTAAAGGAGCCGGGACCGACCGTCACCCCGATCCGGTCGAGGTGAGCGAACGACACCCCGGCCGCAGTCGCTGCGTCGCGTGCGAAACCGGC
>CANMXH010000037.1 GCA_947501315.1 Caulobacteraceae bacterium
GGCGACGCGGCGCTGCTGCGGGCGGCGGGCCTTCAGGCCGGGGATGTGATCCTCGCCGTCAACGGCCAGCCGCTGGACAGCCTGGAACGGATTGCGGCCCTGCGCGGCCAGCTTGAGAACAGTTCGGGTGCCGAGCTCCGCTATGAGCGGGACGGAACGGTGCAGACCTCCACCATAGGAACCGGCCGATGAAGCGATCGACTCTGATCGGAGCGGCGATGGCCGCTGTTCTGACTGTCCAGGGCCCACTGGCGGCGGGCGCTGTCCTGGCCCAGACGGGCCAGACGCTGAATGTGCAGGGTGCAGACATCCGCGCCTTCATCGAGGATGTGGCGCGTTCAACGGGGCGGACCTTCATCGTCGATCCGGGGGTTGCCGGGACGGTGACGGTGTCCAGCGACCGGCCGTTGAACAATACCCAGCTGTTCGAGATCTTCCTGTCGACCCTGCGGGCCAATGGGCTGGTGGTGATCCCGACGGCTTCCGGGGCCTACCGGATCAGCCCGGCGCAGGGCGCGGCGCAGGGGCCCGCGACGGTCGGCTCGGAGCGGTTCTCGACCGAAGTGTTCCCGCTGAGAAACATCGGCGCGGCGGCGGCGGTCGAGACGATCCGGCCGTTGGTAGGGCCACAGGGCCAGGTGCTGGCCAATCCCGGTGCCAACAGCGTGGTGGTGGCTGACTTCGCCGACAATCTGGTTCGCATCCGGGCCCTCATCGGCCGGATCGACGTGGACCGGTCGGGGTTCGATGTGGTGACGCTGGAGAACTCCTCGGCGCGCGAGATCGCCGGTGTGCTCCAGACCGTGCTGACCCCGCCCGGCGGCCAGCCGGGGCAGGCGATGGTGTCTGTGACGCCGGTGGAGAGTTCCAATTCGATCGTGCTGCGCGGGGATCCGTCGGCTATGGCGAGAATCCGTCCGCTGATCGAGGATCTGGACCGTCGGGCCGAGAGCGCCGATGACGTCAAGGTGGTCTTCCTGCAGCATGCCGACGCCGAGGCCCTGTTGCCGGTGCTGCAGCAGGTCGTCGGCCAGCCGGTGACGGCTGCCAGCGCCAATGCACCGGTTTCCGCCCCGGGCCGCGCGGGAAGCGAGGTAGCGGCCCCGGCCCCGGCCGCTGTCGTCCCGGCGGCACCGGTGGCCGGCCAGCGCGCCGTGATCGCCCGCTTCCCGGGTGCCAATGCCCTGGTGATCTCGGCCTCGGCGGAAACCCAGCGCATGCTCGCCGAGGTGATCCGCCAGCTCGATCAGCGCCGCCAGCAGGTGCTCATCGAGGCCATTGTGGTCGAGCTGTCCGACAATGCCGTGCGCGAGCTGGGGGTGCAGTGGCTGCTGGCGGGTGAGGACGGCAGTCCTGTGGGCCTGACCAACTATTCCGATCGCGCCGCGCCGCTGGTCCCGCTGGCGGGTGGGGCGGCGGCCGGGCAGCTCGAGGCGGATGATCCCCTGCGTGAGCAACTGCAGGCCCTGGCGCTGAACACACTTCTGGGAGCCAACGGCTTTGTCGGCGGCGGTGGCGGCAGTATCGGCGACGGCCTTTTCGGCTTCATCATCAATGCCGCCAAGACGGATGCGGGCTCCAACCTGCTGCAGACCCCGTCGTTGATGACGCTGGACAATGAGGAGGCGACGATCCTGGTGGGTCAGGAGGTGCCGATCACGACCGGCGAGGCCCTGCTGGACGGAAACGCCAATCCATTCCGCACGACCCAGCGGCAGGACATCGGGGTCAAGCTGGTGGTGCGGCCGCAGATCAACGCCGGCGGCTCGATCACCCTGTTCCTGCGGCAGGAGGTGTCGAGCATCAACGGCCTCCTGTCCGCCAGTGCCCGGGATCTGGTGCTGAACAAGCGCGAGCTGGAGACCACACTGGTGGTCGATGACGGTGACATCGCCGTGGCCGGCGGACTGCTGGACCAGAATGACCGGTTGTCGGTCGACGGCTTGCCGGGGCTGGGCAACCTGCCGGTCGTCGGCAACCTGTTCCGCTCGACCAGCCGACAGCGCGGACGGACCAATCTGATGGTGTTCATCCGCCCGACGATCCTGCGCAGCCCCGCCGATTCCCAGGCACTGGCCGCGGATCGCTGGGGCTATATGCGCGAGCAGCAGCTCCTCAACGCCCCCGGCGTCGAGCCGAGCCTGGACGAGATGCTGCGCGACTATATGCGCACCCAGCCACCGGCCGCGCCGGACCCCGTGGTCATCGCCCCGGTCGGCGAGGTCGCTGCTGCGCCCTTGCCACCGGTTGCCGCCTCGGGCGGGTGAGACGTTCATGATCACCCTGATCAATCCGACACTGCCCTATGGCTTTGCCAAACGGCACGGGGTGATCCTGCTGGATGCGGGTGAGATCGCCGTGGTGGGTCTGCGCGAGGGCGCGGATCCGTCGGCCCTGATCGAGACGCGGCGCGCGCTCGGCCGGCCACTCAGGGTCGAGGCGCTCGATCAGGCGACCTTCGACCGGCGGCTGTCGCAGGTCTATGCCGGCGATCATTTGAGCGCGACGGACGGTGACGATCTGGCGATGCCGTCGGGGCTGGAGAGCCTGATCGACGACATTCCGGCCGCTGCCGACCTGCTGGACACCGCCGACGACGCGCCGGTGATCCGGCTGATCAACGGTGTCATTGCCGAGGCCGTGCGGGCGGGGGCTTCGGACATCCATCTGGAGCCGTTCGAGACGGCGCTGACGGTGCGGATGCGGATTGACGGGGTGTTGCGCGAGACGCTCTCGCTGAACCCGCGGATCACACCCCTGCTGGTGTCGCGCATCAAGGTGATGGCGCGCCTGGACATCGCCGAGAAACGCATTCCCCAGGACGGGCGCATCCCGCTGGCGCTGGGGGGCAAGACGCTGGACGTGCGCGTCTCGACCCTGCCGTCGCGGATGGGCGAGCGGGTGGTGCTGCGTATTCTGGACCGGGATCAGGCCGGGCTGACCCTCGACCGGCTGGGCATGGCCCCGGATGCGCTGGAGGCCTTCCGCGCGGCGCTGGGAGAGCCCAACGGCATCATCCTCGTCACCGGCCCGACCGGCTCGGGCAAGACCACCTCGCTCTATGCCGGCCTGTCGCTCCTGAACAACGCCACCCGCAATATCCTCACGGTCGAGGATCCGGTGGAATACGCGATCGACGGGGTCGGCCAGACCCAGGTCAATCCCAAGGTCGGCATGACCTTTGCGGCCGGCCTGCGCGCCATCCTGCGTCAGGATCCGGACGTGGTCATGGTCGGCGAGATCCGCGATGTGGAGACGGCCCGGATTGCGGTCCAGGCGGCGCTGACCGGCCATCTGGTGCTGTCGACGGTGCACACCAACGATGCGGCGGGGGCGGTGACGCGGCTGAGGGACATGGGTGTTGAACCCTTCCTGCTGGCCTCGACCCTGCGGCTGATCGTGGCCCAGCGGCTGGTCCGTCGGCTTTGCGGTGACTGTCGACGGCCGGAGACGGCGGACAAGGCCACAGCCAGGCTGGCCGGGGTCAAGGTCGGTCAGACCGTGTGGCGGGCGCAAGGCTGCGCCCACTGCGGTCAGACCGGCTATGTGGGCCGGGTGGGGCTGTATGAGGTGATCCGGGTCGATGACAAGGTGCGCCGACTGATCGCCGCCGAGGCCGGGGAGGAGGCCATCAACGCCGCAGCCTTTGCCGGGGCCGGTTCCGGGACCCTGACCCGACGCGCCCGGGCCCTGGTGCTGGAGGGTGTCACCTCGGTCGAGGAGGCGGTGCGCGTGACGCGTCAGGAGACGGCCGAGGCCGCCGAAGAGCCGGCGTCTGCCGTCGCTGTCGTGAGCCCCGGGCGCGAGGACGCGGCCTGATGGCGGCGTTCGACTATGTGGCGGTGGATGAGGCCGGGCGCACCGTCCGCGGGACGCTGACCGCCGTTGACGACGGCAGTGTGCGGGCCCTGCTGGCGCGACGCAGGCTGATGCCTCTGGATGTCACGGCGTCACGCGGTGCGGTTCGGAACAGCGACACCCCCGCTCGCAAGGGCGGGGTGTTGGGCCGGTTCGGTCCGGCACGCGGGGGTCTGGACCCGCGAACCCTGGCGCTGGTGACGCGCCAGCTGGCCACCCTCGTGACGGTTTCGCCGGTCGAGGAGGCGCTCCGGGCCATCGCCTTGCAGGCAGATCGTCCGGCCGTCCGGGCGGTGCTCGAGGGGGTGCATGGCGGGGTGATGGAGGGCCGGCGCCTGTCGGACGCCATGGCCTTGCAGGGGCTGGCCTTTCCGCCCCTCTACCGGGCCATGGTCTCGGCGGGTGAGACCTCGGGCGCGCTGGCACCGATCCTGGAGCGGCTGGCCGACGGGCTTGAGCGCGACGAGGTGGTCCGCGGCAAGGTCATCACAGCCCTGGTCTATCCGGCGGTGCTGGCGGTCGTGGCCATCGGGGTGGTGATCGCCCTGATGACCTTCGTCGTGCCGCGCGTGGTGGATCAGTTCGACAGTATGAACCAGACCCTGCCGCTGCTGACGCGGCTGGTCATCGGCCTGTCGAACGGGATACGCGACTGGGGCTGGCTGGCGGCGCTGCTGCTGGCGGCGGCGGCGACGGGCGGTGTCTTCGCGCTTCGCAATCCGGCGATACGGCTGGCTGTCGATACAGCCATCCTTCGCCTGCCCCTGATCGGGCGGCTGACGCGCGACCTTCACGGCGCGAAAATGGCTCGCACCCTGTCGACGATGATCACCGCCGGCCTGCCCGTGCTGGAGGGCCTGACGATTACGGCCCGCACCGTGTCCAACCGACGTCTGCGGCTTGCCACCGAGCGGATGGCCGAGGCCGTGCGCGAGGGCGGGGGGCTGTCGGCCGCCATGCGCCGGGCCGATGTCTTTCCGCCGATCCTGGTGACCATGACCGCCTCGGGCGAGGCCGGCGGACGGCTGGAGCCGATGCTGGAGCGCGCGGCGGAGTATCTGGAGCGGGAATTCTCGACCTTCACGGCCGTGATGCTCAGCCTGATCGAGCCGGCCATCATCGTGGTCATGGGTGGTGTGGTCGCCCTGATCGTCCTGTCCATCCTGCTGCCCATCCTGCAGATCAACACCCTGGCCATGGGGTGAGGAGGAAGTATGTCTGTGTCTGATATCCGCCGAGCCGCGACCCGATTACTTGCCCGGGCTCCAGTCCCCGAATCCCGCCCCGTCGACCCGGAGTCCGGGCCGAACGAGGGCGCTCGCGGGAGACAGGGCTTTACCCTGGTCGAGATGATGGTCGTCGTGGTCATCATCGGCCTGCTGGCCACCGTCGTCGCCATCAATGTCCTGCCCAGCCAGGACCGGGCGATGGTGACCAAGGCAAAGGCCGATATCGCCACCCTCGAACAGGCGATCGAGACCTATCGTCTCGACAATCTCGACTTTCCTGCCGACCTGCAGGCGCTGGTCGCGGCCCCGCCAGGACTCGCCAGTCCCGACCGCTACCGCCCCGGCGGCTATGTCCGTCGTCTGCCGCAGGATCCCTGGGGCCAGCCGTACCAGTACCGCCGCCAGAGCGCGCGTGGCGGACAGTTCGACGTCTTCTCCTACGGTGCCGACCGAAAAGAGGGTGGCGAGGGCAATGACGCCGACCTCGGCAACTGGGAAGGCTAGGCATGACGCCGGGCGCCAAGGTTCGCGCCGCCAACAGGGCCGGCTTCACCCTGGTCGAGCTGCTGATGGTGGTGGCCATCATCGGGCTCGCCGCCGGGGCGGTGGTCCTGTCTGTGCCCGACCCGCGGCCCTCGGTGGCCGAGGACGCCGAGCGGTTCGCCGCCCGCCTGAGCCGCGCCCGCGAGGAAGCCATACTGTCAAACCGGCCGGTCGCGGTCGATGCGACCGCTGCCGGCTATGGTTTCATGGTGTTCGACGGGGCTGCCTGGTCGGCGCTGGATGAGGGCCCGTTCCGCCCGGAAACCTGGACAGCGGGCACGACGGTCGCGTCCTCCAGCGACCCCGTCCGCATCGTCTTCGACCCGACCGGCGTCGCCGACCCCGCCACCCTGACCCTGACCCGCGAACGTCACAGCCGAACCATCGCCGTCGACGGCGCGGGGGAGGTGACCCTTGATGGCTGAGGGCACACACGGGGTCGGCCCGGGCGACAGGGAGGGCTTTACGCTCATCGAGCTGCTCGTGGCTCTGGCGGTGTTCAGCCTCGCCGCCCTGGCCCTGCTCAACCTGTCCGGCGAGAACACCCGCTCGGCCGCCCGGGTCGAGGCCCGGACCCTCGGGGCTATCGTCGCCGAGAACCGCGCCGTCGAGGCCGTGATCGCGCCCTCCATCGCCGAGGGAACCACCAGCGGACAGACCCCGCTGGCCGACCGTCTGTGGAGCTGGACCCAGACCGTGACCCGGACCCCGACGTCCGGCCTCCTGCGCATCCATATCGCCGTCCGGGACTCCGAAGGCCAGGCCGCCGAACGCACGGTCTTCCGGTCAGGGACGCGACCATGAGGCCGCGGACAGGCTTTACCCTGGTCGAGGTCATGATCTCGCTGATGATCTTCGCTGTGCTGGCGGCCGCAGGCGCGGCTGTCCTTGGCGGGGCCATCGACAACCGGTTTGCCGTCAAGGCCGCCAGCGACCGGGTCGGCGACCTGCAGAGGATGCGCGGCCTGTTGCGCGCCGATCTGGGCCAGGCCACAGCCCGTCGCTCGCGGGGGCCCACGGGGCGTCCGATGCCCCAACCCATCGTCGGTGCCGCTGCGCCCGGCGATCCTTTGCTCGTCCTGAACCGTGCCGGCTGGAGCAACCCCGGCGAACAGGCGCGGCCGTCGCTGCAACGGGTCGAGTACCGGCTGGTCGAGGAACGGCTGGAGCGACGCGTGTTCACGCATCTGGATGGAGCCCGCCCGGGACCGCCCCAGGTGCTCTATCGGGGCGTTCGCGATGTCACCGTGGAGTTTGTGCGTGACGGACAGGCGACCCCGGCCTTTATCTCCACGCTCGACCGGCCCCTGCCCGATGCCGTGCGGATCGGCATGACGGTCAAGGGCTATGGGCGGGTTGATCAGGTCTTCATCGTCGGGAGCGGCCAATGAGGCGTCGCGGGACCGAGCGGGAAGGCATGGCCCTGCTGACCGTACTGCTGCTGGTTGCGGTCATGTCCGTGGTCGCCGTGGCGATCCTTGATGATGTCCGCTTCTCGGTTCGACGGACAGCCAATGTCGAGTTCCAGAGTCAGGCCCAGTGGTATGCCGCAGGGGCGGAGAGTCTGGCGCAGGGCCAGATTGTGCGCCTCCTGGCCCGGGGACCCGCACGCACGCCGCTGCAGCCGGCGTGGAACGGGCGGCCGGTGAGCTTCCCGATCGAAGGAGGAACCCTTACCGCCACGGTCACCGACGGCCAGGCCTGCTTCAATCTCAACAGTGTCGCCCTCGGATTCGGGGAGGATCTGATCGGGCGCCCGCTGGGGGCGGCGCAGTTCCGGGCGCTGGGCCGCGCGGTCGGGGTGGCTGACAGCCGGATGCGGGTGGTGGCCGATTCCCTGACCGACTGGCTGGACGCCGACACGACGCCTTCCCCGCTCGGGGCCGAGGACGGGGCCTATGCCGGTCTGGCCATCCCCTACCGGACGGGTGGGGCCATGCTGGTGGAGGTCAGCGAATTGCGGGCCGTCAAGGGCGTGGATGCCGGGACCTACCGCCGGCTGCGGCCCTTTCTCTGCGCCCTGCCGACCTCGCGCCTTTCGCCCCTGAACGTGAATACCCTGACGCCCGAGCAGGCACCCCTGCTGACCATGTTGACGAATGGCGCTGTCGGGGCGCAGCAGGCGCGGGCGGTCATCGCCTCCCGGCCGCGCGAAGGCTGGGCGGACGCCGCCGCCTTCTGGGCCCAGCCGTCCCTGGCCACGGTCCAGGTTGATCCGGAAGCCCGCGACCAGGTCACCGTCCTGACCCGCTTCTTCGACCTGAGGGTCGATGTCGAACTGGGCGGCTCCCGCGCCGTCCGCACCGCCCTGCTGGAAGCCCGGTCCGACGGGCGTGTGCGCACTGTGATCCAACGCTGGACTCCCGAAGAATGAAACCGACCCGCCTGATCCTGATCCCCGCTCTTGGAAGCGAACCGGCACCCTGTCTGGTGATTGACGGCGGCGGGGTGCGCGAGCGCGGCCTGCTGGACCTGCATCCTGTCGAGCGGCCCGAGCCCATGCACACTGTGGCCATTGTTCCGGGTCCCGAGGTGACGATCCGCTGGCTTGATCTTCCCGCCGGAGGACAGTCCCAGCAGCGAGCGGCCGCCCTCTGGATGCTGAGGGAAGAGCTGGCGGTCCCGGCCGACCGTCTGGCCGTTGCCCTGGGACCGATCCCGCCGGCGGGCCAGCCCCGCCTGGTCGCCGTTGTCGGCCAGTCTTTGGTCGAGGCCTGGGGCGACTATCTGGAGGCCCTGGGGGTCAAGGCGGACGCCATGGTACCGGATGTTCTCACGGTCCCCGAACCCGACCGGGACGAGGTCTTGAATGCCGTCGTGTTCGGAACCGCGACCGCCCTGCGGGGGCGGGGGTTCGCGGCAAGCGTCCAGCCGGATCTGGTCGGATTGCTGGCCGGGTCGCGGCGGGTTGACGCCCGTCTCGATGCGGCGGACGTCGAGCGCGCCCTCATCGGAGCAGCCCTGTCGCCACCGGTCAATCTGTTGACGTCGCAGGATCGAAACCGCGGTACTGCGCGCCGGGGCTGGGCGCTGGCGGCTGCCATGGCCGGATTGCTGGTCGTTTCGCCCCTGTTGCTGGTCGCCGCCGCTGCGGCGAGGGACGAGGCGTCCGCCCGGACCGATGCGGACCGCGCCGTGGCCGAGATTGCCCGGGTCGCGCCGGACCTTGCGGCCCGCCCGGATCCGGTGGAGGCGCTTCGCCAGCGGGTGCTGGCGGCACCCCCATCGGGCGGGGTGGTCGGGGCGACGGCCGCCCTCTTCGCCGCGCTGGAAGGGGTGGAGGGGGCGGAGCTGGATCTGCTGATCGTTGATCCGGCTGCGGGGATGAAGGCCAGCGTGTCCCATCCGGACTATCAGGACACGCAGGTGATCGCGCGGGCGATGCGGGCAAATGGCCTGGATGTGACGGAAACGGCCGCCATCGAAGACCGGGGCCGGATCGTCAGCGATATCACGATCAGGAGCGCACGATGAACCGGTGGTTGGCGCAGGCCGGGGCGTGGTGGAGCGGACGCACCCTGCGCGAGCGGCGGATGTTGATGGTGATGACCGGACTGCTGGCGGCGACGTCTGTCTGGCTGGGTGTGGTGCAGCCCGTCCTGGCCTGGAGAGAGGCCGCGGCGGCGCGGGCCGGGGCGGCGGCGCTCACCCTTGTGGAGGTCCGCGCGGCGGTCGCCTCGCTCGGTCCGGTGCGATCGTCTGCACCCCCGCCAGCCGAGGGCCTCGAGCCCCTGATCCAGCGGACGGCCGCCGCTGCGGGGCTGGATGTCGTCACGGTGATGAGTGAATCGGGCCAGCCGGGCGTCCAGCTCTCCAGCGTCAGTTCCGGGTCCCTGTTCGCCTGGCTGACAGTGCTTGAAACCGATCACCACCTGTCGGTCTGCAGCCTGGGTGTGACCGAGAATGCGGATGCCACCCTGAACGTTGAGGCCGGGTTTGCAGCCGGTGTCTGTGCACCCGTGGCGACGGAATAACCGTCCGATTGCGTGGCAATTGTAAAAAAATGTAAGTCTCGCTGTCGCATAACCTTTACAATCACCCGAAAACGCGCATTATTGCTCCGGGTCCTGACTGATTCAGGCGTTCGGGAGAAGTTGGATGCGCGCTTTCACACCCCTCATCGGCCTTGCGGCCCTCGCCGCTGCCGCCATTCTGCCGGCCGGACTGGCCAGCGCCGCCCACAACGGCCAGGCGTCGGTGCGGTCGAATCCGCGTCCGGTGATGATCTGCGGTACGGATGCCGCGACGCGCCGTGCCTTCGCCCGTGAGCATGGGGCTGCACCGATCTTCGTCACCGCCCGCGAGGCCCTGTCGGTCCGCGCCTCGGACCCCGCCTGGAGCGCGCCGCGCTGCATGACGGTGCGGGAACATGCACGCTATCGGGATGCGGCCACGAACTTCGCCGCGGTCCGCTGAGGCCGGAAGGCCTTGATCGCGCCTCTGTTTTCCTGAGCGGCCTGCGTCGTCCGCGTCTTAACCGGCCCGATTGAGCCGGTCTTAAGGGATCGGGCGGCAGTATGCCGGTCAGGGAGATCGGCATGGCACGGCGGACGAAGGCAGGGACGAAGGCGCGGGCTCCGGAACAGCAGTTCCTGCGCCTGATGAGCCACGAGATGCGCACGCCCCTCAACGGCGTGATCGGCATGCTTGGCCTGCTGTCGCGGACCCGGCTTGACGGGGCCCAGCGGGCCTATGCGGAGGCGGCGCGTTCCTCGGCGGAGCATTTGCTCGGCCTTGTGAACGACCTGCTCGACTATGCCCGGCTGGAAGCCGGCAAGCTGGAGTTCGACCACGCCCCGGTTGATCTGGAGGCGCTCGTGCGTGGTGTCGCCGAGTTGCTGAGCCCGCGCGCGCATGAGAAGGGGCTGGAGATCGCCTGGTCCGTCGCCCCGGACGCGGTCGACATCCTCGGCGACGAAGGCCGGTTGCGGCAGGTTCTGTTCAACCTCGCGGGCAATGCCGTCAAATTCACCGAGACCGGCGGCGTGCGGATCGCGGTCGAGCGGAGTGGCGGCTCGGGCAAATCGCCCCGGCTCACCTTCATCATAGACGATACCGGACCCGGCGTTCCGGCCGAGGCGCGGGCGCGGATCTTTGAGGAGTTCGGCCATGTCGACGCCTCGGACGCCAGCCGCTTCGGCGGTGCCGGCCTGGGGCTGGCGGTGGTGTCCCGACTGGCCGCCGCCATGCAGGGGTCTGTGACGGTGTCGGATCGGCCCGACGGGACCGGTGCCCGGTTTCTGTTCGAAGCTGACTTCGAGGCGGCGCCCGATGCGGTCCGCGGCACCCCCCTGTCCGGACACGCTGTCGCCGTGGTCAGCCCCGATCCCTTTGTCCGCGCCGCGGCCATGGACCAGATCGAAGCCTCGGGCGGAACGGTTCAGCCGGATGCCGACATCGTCCTGATCGACCATGCTGCCCGCGAGACGGCTCAAGGCCTGGCCGTGCGGCCTTCGACCGGCAAGGCCATCGTCCTGCTCAAGCCGGCCGAGCGCGACCTGATCGCCCGGTACCGCGGGGCCGGCTTCCATGGCTATCTGATCAAGCCCCTGCGCCGCGCCTCCCTGGCCGAGCGGGTGCTGGCGGCGTCGGGCCAGGGTCCCGCCCACCACCCCGGCGCGCCGCGCCCGCAGCCTTCCGAGGACGACCGCGTCACCCCGGCGCGGTTCTCGGGCACGCGGGTGCTGCTGGTTGAGGACAATCCGGTCGGTGCCCTGCTGGCCGCGACCCTGCTGCGCCGTGAGGGCTGCGCCGTCGAGACCGCCGCCAGCGGCCATGAGGCGGTCGATGCGATGAAGCGCGCCCGCTACGACCTGGTCTTTATGGATATGCGGATGCCGGGCATGGACGGCCCCAGCGCGGCCCGGGCCATCCGCGCCACCGGCGACCGGACGCCGATCGTGGCCCTGACCGCCAACGCCTTCGCCGAGGACCGCAAGGCCTGCCTCGGCGCGGGGATGAACGACCATCTGGTCAAGCCGCTGGAGCTCGATTCCCTGCGCGCCGCACTCGCCCGCTGGACGAACCGCACGGACCAAGCCAAGGTCGCCGCCGGATAGACAGGCACCCGGGCAGGGTGCCCAGCACGCCGAGGCCCGATGACCGAGACCACCCCGTCGACCCACGCCGCCGCCGTGGCCGCCACCGATATCAAGCCCAAGGGGCTGGGGGTTCTGAAAGCCGCCTTCCGCGAGCGCAAGACCCTGGCCATGTTGCTGCTTGGCTTCTCCGCGGGCCTGCCGTTCGCCATGCTGATCGGCACCCTGAACGCCTGGCTGACCGAGGAGAAGGTATCGGTCGCCACGATCGGCATTCTGAGCTGGATCGGTCTGTTCGGTGCGTTTCGCTTTCTTTGGTCACCCGCCGTCAGCTGGACCCCGCCCATTATCGGCAAACGGTTCGGTCGCCGGCGGAGCTGGCTGCTGGTGCTTCAGGTCGTCATCGGCCTTGCTCTCGTCGCCGTATCGATGTCGCGCCCCGAGAGCGGCGTACTTGGACCGCTCGCCCTTGGCGCGGCGCTGGGGGCTTTTGCCTTTGCCACGCAGGACATCGTTATCGACGCGTGGCGTATCGAAGTCGCAGATGAGCGCACGCCCATCGACCTGCTGTCGACCATCTATCAGCTCGGCTACCGCACGGCCGCCCTGGCCGGAGGCGCGGGCGCGCTGTTGCTCGCCGAGGGCATCGGCTGGCCAGGCGTGTTCGTAACAGCCGCCGTGCTGATGAGCCTGGGGTTGATCGGGACCTTGATCGCACCGGAGCCTACACCCGCCTCCCAGGAGCATGTCGCCCGCGAACGGCGCGGGTCGCCGGGTCTGCGGCTGGCCGTTCTTGTTGCCACGCTTGCGGCCTGGGGCTGGGCTGCCTTCATGCTGGTGCAGTTCATGATCACCGCCCTGACCTCCAGCCCGGCCCCGAGTGCTGGCGAGTTCACCGCCGCCTGGGGGCCGTGGATCGTCGGCGCGACCGTGATCCTGCCGGCCGCACTGGCCGGACTGATCGTGTGGAAGGGGCGCGGTGCGACCGCCGCCGAATCTGTCCGCGCGCCCCGTTTCGCCGACACCCTGTACGACGCGATCCTGGCTCCGCTGGTTGAACTTATGGGACGGCTGGGCTGGGGGGCCTTGGTCGTGCTTGGCCTGATCCTGACCTATCGCATCACCGACGGCGTCTGGGGGCCGTTCGCCTTTCCGTTCTACATGGGTGCCGAAGGCGGGGCACTGGGGCACACCAAGGCCGAGGTCGCGCTGGCTTCCAAGACGTTCGGCGTCATCATGACCATCGTCGGCATCGCCCTCGGTGGGTGGGCCCTGCTGGTGATCGGCCGGATGTGGAGCCTGCTGATCGGGGCGGTGATGTCCGCGGCCACCAACCTGCTGATGATGGATCTGGCGATGGGCGCGCCGGTTATCGGCCCGTTCATGTCCGCCACCGGCCTGTATGGCCTGTTCGGGACCGTCCAGGTCGGCGAGCCGCTGGCGCGGTTGATGCTGGCCATCGCCGGCGAAAACATCGCGGGCGGCTTCGCCGGAGCCGCCTTTGTGGCCTATCTGTCGGCCCTGTCGAACCGGATGTTCGGCGCGGTCCAGTTCGCCGTCTTCATCTCGCTCGCCTTGCTGATCGGCACCCTGGGGCGCGGCGCGCTCGGCGAACTGATCGAGGCCCAGGGCTATGCCTCCATGTTCGTGATCGCGGCCTGGATGGGGTTGTTGGCGGTGGTGTTCTGTCTGATCGAGTGGGCCCGTCTGGGAGCCGAACGCCGGGCGGTGGCCCGCGCCGGCTGAGCCTTCAGATATCCGTCCGCGGCACCGAGGTGGTGGTCGGGCGGGGCGCAACCGGTGCCTCGACGCGCGGCGGCGGGGGAGTCAGCACGCGCGGCTCCGGAACGGGCTCGCCGTCGGCCACCGCGCCCTCCTCATAGGCGGCGAAGGTGGCTGCGGTGATGATCTCCGAGACCGAGGCCCCCAGCGGCGCGATCTGGACTGACTTCTCCAGCCCGACCAGCATGGGACCGATCATCGTCGCACCGCCCAGGGCCTGGACCAGATGGGTCGCGATCGAGGCCGAATGGACCGCCGGCATGACCAGGACATTGGCGTCCCGGGACAGGCGCATGAAGGGGTAGTTGGCGCGCAGGTCGGGATCCAGCGCCAGTTCGGGCGGCATCTCGCCCTCATATTCGAAATCGACGCCCTTCTGGTCGAGGATACGGATCGCCTCGCGGACCTTTTCGCCGCGGTCGCCCGGCGGGTTGCCGAAGGTGGAATAGGACAGGAAGGCCACGCGCGGTTCGCGCCCCAGCTTTCGGACGGCGGCGGCAGCCTGGATGGCGATCCCGGCCAGTTCCTCGGCGTTGGGCAGCTCATGGATCGAGGTGTCGGCCACGAAAAGGGTCCGGCCCTTGGCCAGAAGGATCGACAGGCCGATCAGCCGCTCCTTGACGTCCAGGACGCGACGGACCTCTTTCAGCACCATGTTGAAATTACGGGTCACGCCCGTGACCATGCAGTCGGCCTGACCCCGCGCGACCATGGCGGCACCGAAATAGTTGCGGTCCTGATTGATCATCCGTTGCACGTCGCGGCGAAGGTAGCCCCGGCGCTGCAGCCGCTGGTACAGCCAGTCAGTGTATTCAGTATTGTGCGGGCTGATACGGGCGTTGACGATTTCTATGCCCATGGCGTCGAAATCCAGCCCGGCCTCAGCGGCGTTCCGACGGATCAGTTCCTCGCGGCCGATCAGGATGGGTGTGCCCAGTTCGGCCTGTTTGAAGCCCCAGGCGGCGCGGATCACGGCGGTTTCCTCGCCTTCGGCGAAGATCACCCGCTTGTTCGGGGCGGCCCGGACAGCCGATGATATCTGCTGCATGAGGGCGGCGGAGGGATCGAGCCGCGCC
>CANMXH010000038.1 GCA_947501315.1 Caulobacteraceae bacterium
CCGCGCGTTTCACCGACCCGCGCCGCCAGCGCGGCCCCCATGAAAAGATCCAGATCGCCGTCCAGCACGCCCTGGGTGTCCGAGGTCTCGACGTTGGTCCGCAGGTCCTTGACCATCTGATAGGGCTGCAGGACGTAGGAACGGATCTGATGGCCCCAGCCGATGTCGGTCTTGGCGTCGGCCACGGCCTGGGCTGCTGCCTCGCGCCGTTGCAGTTCCAGTTCATACAGGCGTGCCCGCAGCATCTTCCACGCCTGTTCGCGGTTCTGGTGCTGGGACCGGCCCGCCTGACAGGCCACCACGGTATTGGTCGGAATATGCGTCAGGCGGACGGCCGAATCCGTCTTGTTGATATGCTGTCCGCCCGAGCCCGAGGCGCGGTAGGTGTCGGTGCGCACGTCCGAGGGATTAATGTCGATCTCGATGGCGTCATCCACCACAGGCGAGACGCCGATCGAGGCGAAGGAGGTGTGCCGCTTGGCTGCCGCGTCATAGGGGCTGATGCGCACCAGCCGGTGCACACCCGATTCCGACTTCAACCAGCCATAGGCATTGGGCCCGGTGATCAGGATGGTGGCCGACTTGATGCCGGCCTGATCGCCCGATTCCTCGGCCTCGAGCTCGACTTCATAGCCGTGCGCCCGGGCCCAGCGGCTGTACATCCGCAGCAGCATTCCGGCCCAGTCGCAGGACTCGGTGCCGCCGGCGCCGGAGTTCACCTCAAGATAGGCGTCATTAGCGTCAGCCTCGCCGGACAGCAGGGCCTCCAGCTCAGCTCGACCGGCGCGCTCCTTGATCGCCTTCAGCGAGGCGCGCGCCTCTTCCAGCGTCGCCTCGTCGCCTTCCTCGTCGGCCATGTCGGCGAGCATGACACCCTCCTCCAGACCCTTCTCCATCTCGCGGACGGTATCAATCTGGGCGGCCAGCCGCGACCGGTCGCGTGAGACGGCCTGGGCCGCCTCGGGATCGTTCCAGAGCGTCGGGTCCTCTACCCGTGCATTCAGCTCATCGAGTTTTCGAAGCGCGACATCCCAGTCAAAGACGCCTCCTGAGCAGAGCGATGCTCTGCTCGATGTCGGCCTTCATGGCCTCGACATCCGGTCTCATCGCGAACTCCTGCGATACGAAAGTGAGGCGCGGACATAGGACACGCCGGGGTGGGTGGCTAGTGGTTCGCCGCTAGTGATTGGTGATTGCGAGTTTACTGGCGGCGGAAGGTCGGCGCTGTCCGCGCGGCCCTGCAGGTGTCATCCAGCCACTGGCCACTCAATAGAGTCCGCTCAAATCTTCTGCCGGCTCCTTCCGGGTAACCTGAGGGGCTGTCGGCGGAGCAGCGGGCGCAGTGATCGGTCCCTGACCCGCCGCCTCTTCTTCCTCGCTACGGAGGATCTCATTGTAGTTCTGAGGTCCGATCGGGATCTCCTCCGTCGGAACCTCCTCGATCCGGCGCTCGGTGCCGGGGCGGAAGGCCTCCTCGATGCCGTTGACCGTGCGGAAGACAGCGTTCCGGGGCCGGACGAAAGGCCGGGCCGGACGTTCGCGCAGGGCCACCTGCATGAACTCGGTAAAGACCGGCACCGGGCCGGTCGCGCCGGTCTCGCCCGATCCCAGCGGCCGGTTGTCGTCAAAGCCTATGAACACCCCGACCACGATGTCGGACGAGAAGCCGACGAACCAGGCCGAGCGGTACTCATTGGTGGTGCCCGTCTTGCCGCCGACCCAGCGACCGAGCCCGCGCGCGCTGGCCCCGGTGCCGCGCTGGATGACACCTTCCAGCATCGAACTGACCTGATAGGCGGTGATCGGATCGATCACCTGGGTCCCCCGCCCCTCGAGCCGTGGCGATTCCTGCCCGCTGAAGACCCGGCCGCAGTCTCGGCAGCGCCGACGGTCGGCACGGAAGATGGTCTCGCCGTCGCGGTCCTGCACCATCTCGATCAGATAGGGATCGACCCTGCGGCCACCGTTGACGAAGGCGGCATAGGCAGCCGTAAGGCGATAGGGAGTGGTCTCGCCCGCCCCGAGTGAAACCGACAGGTTCGGCTGCAGATTGTCGGCCACGCCCATCCGCCGGGCCAGATCCACAACGTTGCGCATGCCCACGTCCTCGGCCAGCCGCACGGTCATGACGTTGCGCGACAGCTCCAGCCCGCGCCTCAGGCTCTGCGGTCCGTAGAATTCGCGGCTGTAGTTCTCGGGGGTCCAACGCGTTCCATTGGGTCCGCCGGCGAAGCTGATCGGGGCGTCCAGCACGATCGAGGCCGGTGTGAAGTCGCCCTCCAGCGCCGTTGCATAGACGAATGGCTTGAAGGCCGAGCCCGGCTGGCGGTTTGCCTGCGTCGCGCGATTGAAGCTGGAAAGGGCATAGGAATAGCCCCCGACCATGGCTAGCACCCGCCCGGACTGGGGCTCGATCGCCACGAGGGCACCATTGACGTTGGGCACCTGTTTCAGGGCGTATTGCCCGCTGCGCGCCTCGACAAAGATCAGGTCGCCCCGCCGCAGTGGCCGGTTGGCATTGGCCCAGGCCGCATCGGCGGTAATCAGGGAGCCCGAGCGGTTGTCGCGCGCGGTGCGGATGCGGACCGTATTGCCGGAGACGGATTCCACGGCTGCGGCCTCCCAGGCCCGGCGCTCAGGGGGCCGCTGGCCCCGGACGGCGGTCTCGCGCCAGCCCTCGGCGAAATCGGTGCGGCCCCACGGCCCGCGCCAGCCGTGCCGCCGGTCATAGTTCTCCAGCCCCCTCATCAGGGCGTCACGGGCCGCCGACTGCAGCGTCGGGTCCAGCGTGGTTCGCAGGTAATAGCCGCCACGGTTGACCTGTTCCTGACCGAAGCGGGCGATGGCCTGACGGCGGGCTTCCTCGACGAAGAAGTCGGCGTCGGCATACTGGGCGCGGCGCGGTGCATCCTGCGTGGCCAGCGGCCGGGCCAGCGCCGTTGCCAGCTGGCCGGCATCGATGAAGCCGTTCTCATTCATTTCGCCCAGCACCCAGTTGCGACGGCCCAGGGCGGCCTCGGGGTGGCGTTTGGGGTGATAGTTGTTCGGCCCCTTGGGCAGGGCGGCGAGGAAGGCCGCCTCATCCGGGTTCAGCTGGCTCAGCGACTTGCCGAAATAGTTGTAGGCCGCCGCTGCGACGCCATAGGATCGGTAGCCGAGGAAAATCTCGTTGAGATACAGCTCCATGATCTGCTGTTTGGTCAGGGTCGCTTCCAGCCGGTTGGCCAGAATGGCTTCCTTGACCTTGCGGTTGATGCTGCTCTCATTGGTCAGCAGGACGTTCTTGGCCACCTGCTGGGTGATGGTCGAGCCGCCCTCCAGCCGCCGCCCGGTGGCGGCGTTGAAGATGTTCTTGAACATGGCCCGGCCAAGGCCGCCCACATCGATGCCACCGTGGTTGAAGAAATTGCGATCCTCGGCCGCCAGAAAAGCCTGGATCACCGGCAGCGGGATTTGCTCGTAGGGCACATAGATGCGGCGCTCGTCCGAGAACTCGCCGATCAGCGTCCCGTCACCGGCATAGACCCGCGTCGCCGTCGCCGGCCGATAGTCAGCCAGCTCGGATGCGTCGGGCAGGTCATGAAACAGCCAGGCCGCATAGATGGCCACGATCATCCCGGCCAGGGCAATCGCCCCTAGCAGGGCCACGCCCGCCATCACGAACCAGCGTTCGGCAATCTTCACCTGATACTCCGACAGACGGGCCCGCAGGAATCGTTTAGCCCGCGTCGGAGGCCCCGGCTAGAGCCGTGACGCGACGGTCCAGCTCCTGTCGCGCAGCGGCCACGACATCGGCGTCCATATCGCCCTGCCCGGATCCTCCCTGGCCGACCATCCAGCGCAGATAGTCCTCCGGCGGCTCGGCCCAAGGCCTTCCGCGATGTTTGCCAAAGGGTATTCGGTCCAGCCGCCGCGGTTCATTGGTCCAGGTCAGCATCTGCTCGACCGTCGCGACCTTGAGCATGTCGATCAGCAGATGCGCCGTCACCCAGGCGTCCGGCCCGGCCCGGTGCGCCGGATCGGCCAGCGCCGTATCCAGCCGCAGGCCGCGCCAGTACCGGAGCACCTGATTGGAATGCCCCGGCGCCTCCGGCCAGACGTTCTTTGCCGAGCGCACGGTGCAAATCCACGGCAGGCCGCCATGAGCGGTATCGGCGATAAACCCCCGCTCGAACCGCGCCGAATGCGCCACCATGACGTCGGCAGGCTCCGACAGAAACATCTCGCGCAACTGGTACTCGTCGCAGTGAGGATCGTCGGCGCAGAAATGGTCGGGCGTCAGATGATGCACGGCCATGGCGTGGAACGAGATCTGTCCACGCGGTCGGAACAGTTTCGTCACCGGCGGAAGGGCGGACCAGCCGCCCGCGCCATCGGGCAGCACATCAACGATCCCGACCTCAAGGATCTCGGCGGACCGGTCTCCGCCGGAGGTTTCCAGATCAACGACACGCAGACGCATCGGGATCAGATAGCGCGTTCAGGCCCCGTGCGCATCCGGTTCCGCCCTGCAAACGATCAGGGCTGGCCCTGCGCGCTCCTCACCGATGCCATCTGCAGCGTCCCCGAGGGCTCGCGGAAATAGCGGTCGATGCCTTCAGCCACCGCACGCATCAGGCGGCGGCGCGCGCGGCTGTCATTCAGCAGACGCTCGTCCTCGGGATTGGTGATGAAGCCCATCTCCAGCAGGACAGCGGGCACATCGGGGGCCAGCAGCACGGCCAGGCCGGCGTCGCGGTGGCTGCGGCGCAGCATGGGATGGTCGACGCCCTCCAACTCGCCCAGCAGGGTGCGGGCCAGCTGGGCCGACCGGTTCTGGGTGGCGCGCTGGGTCATGTCCAGCAGGATGCGGTCGACCGAAGGGTCCCGCCCCGGCAGGTTGAGGCTGCGGTGCCAGTTTTCGCCACGGGTGAACTCGCGCACGGCCCGGCCCGCGCCCTGTTCGGACAGGGTGTAGACGCTGGCTCCGCGCGTGGCCGGGTCGGCACCGGCGTCGGCATGCAGGCTGATGAACAGGTCTGCGTCGGCCTGACGGGCGATGGCGACGCGGCGGTAGAGGGCGACATAGGCGTCGCTGTCCCGCGTCAGGCGGACCCGGTAACGGCCGGTGCTTTCCAGCTCGCGCTTCAGATCGAGCGCTGCGGCGAGGGTGATGGCGCTCTCACGACTATCCGCCCCGATGGCACCCGAATCACGGCCACCGTGACCGGCGTCAATG
The DNA here is from genome assembly GCA_947501315.1 of Caulobacteraceae bacterium. Classification (GTDB taxonomy): domain Bacteria; phylum Pseudomonadota; class Alphaproteobacteria; order Caulobacterales; family Caulobacteraceae; genus Brevundimonas. Next base: position 5,219 of record CANMXH010000038.1, read on the forward strand.
AAAATGAGCGGACGGGTGGTCGGGCGGTCGGCACGACGGGATGAGGTTGACGGGGCTCGGGGCGGACGCGCCGTCGGGGCACGCCCGACCGCCTTAAGGTCGATCACATAGCGGAAGTGGCCAATGCCGTCGCCAGGCGGCAGCAGAAAGCGGCGCTCGATCTCGGCGCTGGTCGCAAGGTCGAGCTCTACCCGCGAAGTCGCGCCTGCGCCGGTCACCCGCCAGCCGCGGACAAGACCCGTGCCTGTGCCTGTGCCGTTGAGGCCGCGACCGGGCGAAACTCCGGCCAACGACACCACCACCCGGCCGTTGTCACCTGGCTGGATAACCTGTCCGCGCGATGTCCGGTCGAGGTCCAGCACGATCCGGGTGTGTTCGGAATCGCCGCCCAAGCGGACGCGCAGCACCTCTCCTGCAGCTCCGGACGCCAGTCCGCGCCCGGCTGCCAGCAGGACAAAGCAGATGACGACGAAGGCCATAGCCGTCATCGCCCATTCGCGAACGCGCCACTGCGCCATGTTGATACCTGACAGGCCGTGCATTTTGACGGGGACCCAACCTTCCTGGTTGAGCCCATGATGCCGCAACGTCGTCGCCAATCGGTTAAAGCGCATTCGGCTTTTAATTCGCGATGGGCATGCCTATGATTGTCGTGCTCGCGAACGATCGCGTCCCCTGAACCTTCAGGCTTGGACGCGCCCTCTTCGCGGCATGACTTTCACTGATCCGAGAGCCGGCCGGTTACCCCCGCCGGTTCGACGACCGGGTTCGGGACGCCCTTCGAAGGCGCGTCCGGACCCAGGACCATACTGAACCCCATGGGCCCTATCGCCTGCGCTCCCTTCCGGTTTGAAACAACCGACATCTCCCGCGGCCTTCGCCGCGGCGACGGGATGACGCCTGCGCCTGCCCGCAATCCCATTCGGCGAGCCGCCTTGCCCCTTCGCGGGGATGGCCGGGCGCGCCAGAGAGAAAAATCCCATGTCAAAGACCATGTTGATCGATGCGGCGCATCCCGAGGAGACCCGGGTCGCCATCGTCGAGGGCCGTCAGGTCGAGGAATTCGACTTTGAATCCCGCGCGAAGCGCCAGCTTCGCGGCAATATCTATCTTGCCAAGGTCGTTCGCGTAGAGCCCAGCCTGCAGGCTGCTTTCGTGGAGTACGGCGGCAACCGCCACGGCTTCCTCGCCTTCAGCGAAATCCATCCGGATTATTATCAGATCCCCGTCGCCGACCGCGAAGCCATTATGGCCGAGGCGCATTCGGACGACGATGATCACGAAGAGCATGCTCGCGAGGGTGACGACGAATCCGAAGGCGGCATGGCCGAGGAAGAGCGGCTCAAGCGCCGCCTGATGCGCCGCTACAAGATCCAGGACGTCATCAAGCGCCGGCAGGTCATGCTGGTTCAGGTCGTCAAGGACGAGCGCGGCGGCAAGGGCGCGGCCCTGACCACCTGGCTGTCGCTGGCCGGCCGCTACTGCGTGCTGATGCCCAACACCGGCAAGGGCGGCGGCATCTCACGCAAGATCACCCAGGCCACGGACCGCAAGCGTCTGAAGGCCGCGGCAGCAGCCCTGCACGTTCCCCAGGGTATGGGGCTGATCATCCGCACCGCCGGTGCCAAGCGCACCAAGGCCGAGATCAAGCGCGACTACGAATATCTGCTGCGCCTTTGGGAAACGATCCGCGAAACGACGCTGAAGTCGAACGCGCCCTCGGTCATCTATGAGGAGGAAAACCTCGTCCGCCGCGCCGTCCGCGACATGTTCGACAAGGATTTCGACGGCATCCAGGTCGAGGGCGTCGAGGGCTTCATGGAGGCGCGCGACTTCATGCGCGTGCTCATGCCTGCGCAGTCGAAGAAGGTGCATCTCTACCAGGGAGCCCGGCCGCTGTTCGCGACCAACGGGATCGAGGAGATGCTGACCCAGATCCATCAGCCGGTCGTGCCCCTGCACTCCGGCGGCTATCTGGTGATCAACCAGACCGAGGCGCTGGTCGCCATCGACGTGAATTCGGGTCGCTCCACCAAGGAACGCAACGTCGAGGCCACTGCCACCAAGACCAATATGGAGGCCGCCGTTGAGGCCGCTCGCCAGCTGCGTCTGCGCGACCTCGCCGGCCTGATCGTCATCGACTTCATCGACATGGATGAGTCGAAGAACAACCGCGCCGTCGAAAAGGCCCTGAAGGACGCCCTCGCCAAGGACCGCGCCCGTATCCAGATGGGCCGTATCTCGGGCTTCGGCCTGATGGAGATCAGCCGCCAGCGCCGCCGTCTCGGCGTCATCGAGGGTGCCACCGAGGTCTGCCCTCACTGCCAGGGTGCCGGCCGCGTCCGCTCCGCCGAGAGCGCCGCCCTGATGACCCTTCGGGCGGTGGACATAGAGGCCGGCAAGAACGGTGCCGGCGCGATAAATCTTCGCCTTTGCACAGCCGTGGCCCTCTACATCCTGAACCACAAGCGCGACTATCTGCAGCGCATGCTGGTCCAGCGCGGCCTGAAAGTCGTCATCCTGATCGACGACAGTCTCGGTCAGGGCGAACATGCGGTCGAGCGTACTGAAACCAACGAGGATTTCGTCCCGCCCGAACGCCCAGAAGCCTTCATTGATCTGGACGACGATTTCGACGACAGCGCCTTCACCGATGAGGACGACGATGGTGAAGAGTTCATCGCCGACGATGACGACGATGAGGATCGAGAGGATTCGGATGACGACGGGCCGCGCGAGCGGGCCGAACGTGTCGAAGGCGAAGGCGGCCGCGGGCGTGGCCGTCGTCGCAGGGGCGGACGTCGCGACAGCGCCGAAGGCTCGACTGCCGAGACTGGCACAGCTGATGCCGCGCCCGCCCTTGCCGCCGGGGATGATGATGACGACAGCGAAAGCGGTCGCCGTCGCCGCCGGGGCCGCCGCGGTGGCCGTCGGGTGCGCGAGGAGGGTGGCGAACGCGACGGCTTCACCTGGGTGCGGGGCCGGACGCCTTCGCTGGACGACCCTTATGTCTGGTTCGACCCGATCAATCCGGAGCGGACCGAGGCCGTCGGAAGCGGTGCGGTCGCTGCGCCGTCTGCAGCCGACATCGATGACCGTCCCGAGAACGAGGGCGGCGGGGAACGCGGTCCCCGCTCGCGCCGTCGTCGGGGTCGCGGTCGCGGTCGCGACCGTGGCGCAGAACAGGGGCTGACCCCGGAGGCCAAGGTCGAGGCCCGCGCCACCAATGAAGGCATGCCGACGGACGGCTCGCCCGACACGCCGATGGCCATGGTCGTCGAGGAAACCATCGAGGTTGCACCCGTCACCCTCGCTGCGGAACCCAAGCGTCGTCGCGTGCGCCGCAAGGTCGCGACGGGAGACACAGCCGCAGAAACGATCCCGGACGTCACGCCCGACGAAGCCGAACCGGTCGCCGAACCGGCTGTGCTGGACGTAACGCCGGAAGAAGCCGCGGCCGCAATCGAGGCACTGCCCGAGCCGATGGTTGCCGCAGTTGCTGAGCCACAACCGGCCCCGCAGCCCGAAGTCGATGTGGCGGCCCTGATCGCCGAGGACCCGAACCAGATTGTGGCCCCGCCCGAGAAGCCCAAACGCGGATGGTGGCGCCGCTGAAAGGCCGTGATTAGGTTGTGAGGATCGGTGCGGGGGGTGTTTTGGGTATGAGGAGTTCGTTGTGAACTGGTTATCCCGCAGCGCCTTCCGCGCGACCGGCGCTATTGCCGCCGTCATGGTCGGGCTGGCGGCGGCCTCGCCTGCCTCGGCCCAGAGCGCGATCCGGGATACCGAGATCGAGGGCATCATTCACGAATGGTCCGCCCCGGTATTCACCGCCATGGGACTGGAACCCTCCGAGGTCGAGATCCTGCTTATCAACGATAATGACCTGAACGCCTTCGCGACCCGCGGCCGGATCATGGGCGTCAACACCGGCCTGATCCTCAGAACCCGTTCGCCCAATGAACTGCTCGGCGTGATTGCGCATGAGGCGGGCCACATCAAGAACCGCCACACCCTGCGTGACGGGGCCCAGGGAGCCGCCATGCAGCCCATGCTGATGACCATGGCGCTCGGTGCCCTGGCCCTCGCGGCGGGGGCCCCCCACGCTGGCGCAGTACTGCTCGGCAACAGCCAGTATTTCGGCACCCTCAGCGCCCTGCGCTACATGACCCACCAGGAAGGCGAGGCCGACAACACCGGAGCCCGCGCGCTGGAGAACGCAGGCGAGTCGGGCCGTGGCCTGGTCAACTTCTTCGAGAATTTCCGCGCGCAGGAGGTATTCTCCGACGCCCGCCGCTTCCCCTATTTCCGCAGCCATCCGCTGTCATCTGACCGGATCGAAAACCTGCGCCGGTTTGTCTCGGAGCAGTCCAACTATGGGCGAACGGACAGTCCGGAGCGCGTGGCCCAGCATGCCCTGATCCTGGCCAAGATCCACGCCTTCATGGACGATCCGATCCAGACCCTTCGCGACTATCCCGAGAGCGATGTGTCCCTGCCCGGCCGCTACGCGCGTTCGATCGCCTGGTATCGCGACGGCCAGACCGAGAAGGCCCTGAACGCCGTCGATGCTCTTCTGACCGAACAGCCCGATAACCCGTATTTCTGGGAGTTGCGGGGTCAGATCCTGTTTGAGGAAGGTCGACCCGCTGAGGCCATCGGAGCGCACCGGCGATCAGTCGAACTGCGGCCGGACGCCCCCCTGCTGCGCATCAATCTGGCCCACGCCCTTATCGAGACCCACGATCCTGCGAACCTCGACCCCGCCATCGACGAGCTGAAGCGGGCCACGGCGCTGGAGAATGACAACACCATGGGCTGGCGGTTGTTGAGCCAGGCCTATGCCAGCCAGGGCAAGGAGGGTGAGGCGCGTCTCGCCTCGGCGGAGATGTATTTCGCCGCCGGAGCCGAGGTTCAGGCAACCCAGTTCGCCCTGCGCGCCCGCGACATGCTGGACCCCGGGACCGCGGAATGGACCCGTGCCATGGACATTGTCTTCGCCTCCGGCGCGACCCAGCAGGACATCGACGACGTTGACCGCCGCAACAGTCGCCGCGACCGCGGCGGCGTCATTCCCGCCGGCTGAGCTTGAGAGACTGAATGACCGATGCGCCCGATCCGAGCCCCGTCGCACCTGCACGGGTCTTGTCACCGAAATGGCTCAGCGTGACGGCCCTTTCGATTTCGATCATCGCCTTGTTGCTCACGGCCCTGCCCTACGCAAACGGGACCAGCGATTTCGGCGCGAGGGTTCGCAGCTATCTGCTGGCCCATCCGGAAGTGCTTGACGAGGTCGTTCGGGCACGTGACGCGCGGGCCGCGACCGACCGCATGAGCACGACGAACGCCGCCGCCAGCGCCAATCCGACCAGCCTGGCCGCCGGACCCGGCGAACCCGCCTTCGGCCCCGCGGATGCGAAGGTAACAGTGGTGCAGTTCTTCGACTACCGCTGCCCCTACTGCAAGAACGTGGCACCCGCCTACGTCTCCCTGATGCGCACCCATCCGGACGTCCGGTTCATATTCAAGGAATGGCCGATCCTTGATCAGGGAACCAGCGTGACGTCGCAGTATGCGGCGCGGGGTGCGCTCGCGGCCCATGCCCAGGGGCGCTACCTCGTGGTCCATGATGCCCTGATGGCTGAGGCGGCGCTGAGCCCCCAGACGATAGACCGCATTCTGGCTGCCAACGGGGTCAATATGGACAGGGCAAAGCCAGCCCTCCAGTCCCCTGCCATCTCACGCATCCTTGCGGATGTGCACACGGGAGCCGCTACGCTCGGACTGGAAGGCACGCCGACCTTCTTCATCAATGGCCGACTGACAGCCAGCAACGATCCAGCCGAACTTGACCGCGCCATCCGGGCCGCCAAGGCCGGCCGGGCCGTCGACCCACGGATAATCAGCCGATAGCGCCGACGCAGCCCTCCTCGCCGCCGACCTGAAGTCTCGCATCGGTCAGGGAAAGGGTCCATCCGTGGTGGGTCGCGAGGCCCCGCCGACGGATACCACCGCCGTCACCGGCGTCTCCACCGGCATCGACGATGACCCGCCGTCCTGTCGGCAGGGCTGCGGGGTCGATACGACCGACGGCAAGCGCCGTCGGCGTCTCGCCGCCGAAACCGTCGAACACACTCAGCATGGACCACTCACGGCGCAGACCCGTCCACCAGGCGTCGTCCGCATTGACGGCAAGAACCGCAACCCCGTGCCCCTCGGCAGCCCAGGCGAGGGCGGCCTGCGGATCGCGGACGGCGCGCATGTCAGCCGCCGCGCCGAACCGCAGCCGCGCGCCGTCGAAGGCCCGGGTCGGCTCGACCGGCGACCAGACCTGCACCTTGATGCGGCCCTGACGGGCAAGACCCCAGCCGACGATCTGCCGCCAGAGGGATTCGACGGCCTCACGATTGTCGGGATGGGCGCGAGCGAGCAAGCGCGTCAGGACCGTCTGTTCCCTGTCTGGCCGCAGTTTCACATGCGGGCCGACGGGGGCATCCTTGGCCTTGCCGACGCGGGCCGCGATGGCAAGGCGGCGCTCGAACAGGGCCAGAAGTCCGTCGTCGATTTCATCGATCTCATGCCGCAAGGCTGCCAGCGCCAGATGTTCGGGCGAGAGGTCCGGGGCGGCGGGCCAGACTTGCTGGAGGCCGGGCTTGATACTGGAGTGGGGCACGGGAAAAGGACTTTCGGTTTCGATAGACGGCTATGGGGTTTTTGCGAGCCGCCGCCCCGTCCCGGGGCGGTCGCCGGCGAGGCCGTCAGGACGAAGTCCCGGACGCCTCAGCCGGCGTATCGAAAGCCGTAGAAATACAGGTCCGCCGCCGCAAAAACGCGGGTGAAGGCAGGCGCAGCGAGGGCTTGCGAGCGGACCATGGGTTCAGAAAACGCACGGATCATGCCGCGTCAAGCCGTTCTGATGCTTAACAGGACAAAACGTGTGCGATTACTTTCCGAATCCTGGATATCGTTGCGCAAAATCGACAAGTCGTAGACTTCGGCCGCTCCTGCCGGGGCCACGGCGGCCCGGGTGACATCCCCCGCCTCCGCCACGGCGCGCGCCGCGCCGGCCGTGTCAAAGGCCTCGACGGGCGTGAGCCCGAGCGCGGCGAGAGCCGCCGGACACTGCCGCAGGGCGATCGGATGGCTCTCGGCCGTCCTGACGGTTCGCAAGCTCGCGCCGGCCGGAGCCATCAGGGCCAGACGAATGGGCCGCCAGACCTCCGAAACAATGTTCAGATCCGCCGCCTCGACCAGGGTCGCCGCCGGCTCGACCCGGCCAATGGCGCTGTTCTCGACCGGGATCAGGGCGCAGCCGACCTCACCGGACTTCAACGCCGCGAGGGCAGCCTCAAAGGAGTCATAGGCAACAGCCTCGTCCCACGGGCGTAGCGCCATACAGGCCTCGTGACTGAAGGCACCGGGTGCCCCCTGATAGGCACAACGCCCGCCACCCAAAGCCGCTTCGGCGTCCTCGCCAACGGGTGTTCCGACGCCCGTCATCTCACGCCGCCTCCGCCCGGGCGCGGCGTCCGGCCTTCAGCCGCTCGGCGACCAGGAAGGCCAATTCGAGCGCCTGATCCGCATTGAGGCGCGGGTCGCAGTGGGTGTGGTAACGACTGGACAGGTCATCCTCGGTCAGGGCCTGCGCACCGCCCAGACACTCGGTCACATTCTGGCCGGTCATCTCCAGATGGACCCCGCCGGGATGGACGCCCTCGGCCTCGGCCACATCGATGAACCCCCTCACCTCGCCGAGAATTCGTTCGAAGGGGCGGGTCTTGTAGCCGTTGCCGGCCTTCAGCGTATTGCCGTGCATGGGGTCGATCGACCAGACCACCCGTCTGCCCTCGGCCTTCACCGCCTTCATCAGGCGCGGCAGTCGCTCGCCGACCTTGTCCACGCCGAAGCGACCGATCAGGGTCAGCCGGCCGGGCGTATTGTCGGGATTGAGCACATCGATCAGACCCAGCAGATCCTCGGGCTCCATGGTCGGACCGCATTTCAGGCCGATCGGGTTTCTGATGCCGCGCGCGAACTCGACATGGGCACCGTCCAGCTGACGGGTGCGCTCGCCGATCCAGACCATGTGGGCAGAGGTGTCGAACCATTCACCCGTCGCGCCGTCGAGGCGTGTCAGGGCGCTCTCGAGATTCAGCAGCAGGGCCTCGTGGCTGGTGAAGACCTCGACCCGGCTCAGGTCCGGATGGCTCTCGGGCGTGACCCCGACGGCCTCCATGAAGGCCAGGGCTTCGGTGATCTTGTCGGCCAGCTCGCGGTATTTGTGGCCATAGGCGCTGTCGGCGGCGAACCCCATGGTCCAGCGATGGATGTTGTAGAGGTCGGCATAGCCTCCGCCGGCGAAGGCGCGGAGCAGGTTCAGGGTCGAGGCCGACTGGTTATAGGCGCGCAGCAGGCGCTGCGGGTCAGGGACCCGTTCCTCCGGCGTGAAGGGCATGCCGTTGATGATGTCGCCGCGATAGCTGGGCAGTTCGACGCCGTCGATCTGCTCGATCGCAGATGAGCGCGGCTTGGCGAACTGGCCGGCGATACGGCCGACCTTCACCACCGGCTTGCGACCGGCGAAGGTCAGGACCACCGCCATCTGCAGGATCAGGCGGAAGGTGTCGCGGATGTTGTCGGTCGAGAACTCCTTGAAGCTCTCGGCGCAGTCCCCGCCTTGCAGCAGAAAGGCGTTCCCCGCCTCGACCTCGGCCAATTTGGCCGTCAGCCGTCGGGCCTCTCCGGCAAACACCAGCGGCGGCAGGGCCCGCAATTCATCCTCGACACGCGCGAGGGCGGCCATGTCCGGATAGTCCGTCGGCATCTGCACGACAGGCTTCGATCTCCAGCTGTCGGGGGTCCAGCGCATATTCATGTTGCCAAGATAGGCCGCAGGGGGTTCCGGGACAATGAACAGAGGTGACGCATCTGGCGGGTGGTTGGTGATTGGTGGTTGGTGATTGGTGGTTGGTGGTTGGCCGGGGTCTGTGCGGCGGAGCGGTCAGCGCCGCCCTTCCGCCGGCAGCGATGCGGCAATCACCAACCACCAATCACCAATCACCCACCACCCACGACTCTTCGCCGCCTGCTTGCGCGGCGGTGCGGGGAGGGCGCGGGGCGGCCGGGCCTCGCCCGGTGCTTTGATAGTTTTACCGTTTCGACGAAGCCTGACCTTGGCCGCCCTTCTGATCCGCCCGTGAAGTCACGGTCGGGAAGGGACGGCGCCGCCCCGCGCAGCCGTTTTCCACGCGCCCTCC